>DASUZG010000416.1:0-9612 GCA_036376995.1 Azonexus sp.
CACCGCATCTATTGCTGGGCGGTCGAGCAGGGCAGGTTGCAGCCCCTGTCGCCGGAAGATGCGCGGCTCTTGATGATGCGCTGCCGCGAAGCCAAGGAATTCCTGACCCTGAATCCGGAAGCGCCGATCACCGCCCGCCTCAATTCCGGCGAACTGGTCGATTTGAAACTCGACGTCACGACCTTCGCCGAAATCACCCGGACGCTGGTGTCGAAGACGCTGCAGCCGGTCAAGAAGGCGCTGCGCGATGCCGGCCTGCGTGTCGAGGAAGTCAAGGGCGTGGTCATGGTCGGCGGCGCAACGCGCATGCCGCAGATCCAGAAGGCGGTCGGCGACTTCTTCCGCCAGGAACCGCTGACCAACCTCGATCCGGACAAGGTCGTCGCCCTCGGCGCCGCCACCCAGGCCAACCTGCTGGCCGGCAACAAGACCGGCAAGGACGACTGGCTGCTGCTCGACGTCATTCCGCTGTCGCTCGGCCTGGAAACCATGGGCGGCCTGACCGAGAAGGTGATTCCGCGCAACGCGACGATTCCGACCGCGCGTGCCCAGGAATTCACCACCTTCAAGGACGGCCAGACGGCCATGGCCATCCACGTCGTCCAGGGCGAGCGCGAGATGGTCGCCGACTGCCGCTCGCTGGCCCGCTTCGAACTGCGCGGCATTCCGCCGATGGTGGCCGGGGCGGCGCGCATCCGCGTCACCTTCCAGGTCGATGCCGACGGTCTGCTGTCGGTCGCGGCCCGCGAGCAGACCACCGGCGTCGAGGCGAGCGTCACCGTGAAGCCGTCCTACGGCCTGTCCGACGACGAAATCGCCGGCATGTTGCAGGATTCGATGGCGCACGCCAAGGACGACGCCATGGCCCGCGCGCTGCGCGAGGCGCAGGTCGAGGCCGAGCGCATGATCGAGGCGACCGAGGCGGCGCTGGCCGAGGACGCGCATCTGCTCAACGAAGCCGAAACCGCCAAGATCACCGCGACCATCGCCAAGCTGCGCGAAGCGGCGGCCGGCGACAACCGGCGCATCATCAACATCGCCATGGACGACCTCGGTTTCGAGACCCAGGAATTCGCCCATCGCCGCATGGATCAAAGCATCAAGAAAGTGCTCTCCGGCCGCAAGGTCGACGAGATCAAGATGGGAGAAGAAGAATGACGCAGCTTGTCGTGTTGCCGCATGTCGAAAACTGTCCGGAAGGCGCCGTCCTTGAGGCGGAAGAGGGCAAGTCGATCTGCCTGACCCTGCTCGAAAACGGCATCGAACTCGACCACGCCTGCGAGATGTCCTGCGCCTGCACCACCTGCCACGTGATCGTCCGCGAAGGCTTCAATTCGCTGAATCCCGCCGAGGAGGAAGAGGAAGACCTGCTGGACAAGGCCTGGGGTCTGGAACCGAACTCGCGCCTGGGCTGCCAGGCCATCGTCGGCAAGACGCCGCTGGTAGTCGAGATTCCCAAGTACAGCATCAACATGGCGAAGGAGGGCCACCGCAAATGAAATGGACCGACATCAACGATATCGCCATCGAACTCGCCGATGCCCATCCGGACAAGAATCCGCTGCAACTCAATTTTGTCGACCTGCGCGACTGGGTGATGGCGCTGCCGGGCTTCGACGACGACCCCAAGCATTGCGGCGAAAAAATCCTCGAAGCCATCCAGCAAGCCTGGATCGACGAGGTTTCGTAAGAAGCCGCACATGAAAACCCGCGAATTCCCCGGCCGCGGCAGCCAGTTGAACGTGCTCGGCGGCCCGCTGCTGAGCTGTTCCGAGCGCCCACGCACCGGGTTTTTCCGCGACGGCTGCTGCAATACCGCGGACGAGGACCTGGGCAGCCACACGGTCTGCGTGGTCCTGACCGCCGAATTCCTGGCGTTTTCCAAGGCCCGCGGCAACGACCTCTCCACGCCGCGCCCGGAATTCGACTTCCCCGGCCTGCAGCCTGGCCAGCGCTGGTGTCTGTGCGCTGCCCGCTGGCTGGAAGCCTGGCAGGCCGGCAAGGCGCCGCGCGTCGCGCTCAACGCGACCAACCAGGCGGCGCTCGAAATCGTGCCGCTGGATGCCCTCAAGCAGCACGCCGTCGACCTGCACTGAACCGCCGCCCGCCCCGCGTATCCCGCTCATCCGGTTGTCATGGATATTTGCCGCCGTTTCTCTAGAATGGCGTGCTATCTCAGGCGCCAAAAATGACAGGGGGAAACATGACCGCGCTGGCAGCGACGTACTATGAAATTCTCGGAGTCGGACCGGAAGCCACGCTGGCTGAAATCAAGTCGGCATACCGGCACCAGCTTGAACTGTTCCGCGAGCGCATCAAGGCGCAGAACAAGCCGGACCCGGCCCAACTCGATTCGCTGCGCCAGGCTTTCACCACGCTCGGCGACCCGGAAGCGCGCGAAGCCTACGACGCGGCGCTGAAACCGGCGCCCGCCGCGGTGCCTGCCGCCGACAACGCGCCGCCGGCCCCGCCGGCGATTCCCACAGCCCCGGCGCTGCCGGTGGCCGATGCCGGCCACAGCAGCGAGGAACCGTTCAGCTTCGCCGGCGACGGCGGCGAATACTTCCGCATCTGGATCGTCAACCTGCTGCTCACCATCGTCACCTTCGGCATCTACTCGGCCTGGGCCAAGGTGCGCCGCGAGCAGTACTTCCACCGCAACCTGATGCTCGACGGTTCCGGCTTCGACTACCACGGCCAGCCGATGGCCATCCTCAAGGGCCGGGCCGTCGCCTTCCTGCTGCTGCTCGGCCTCTCGGCAGCCCAGAACATCAGCCCCGTGGCCTACGGCCTGGCGCTGCTGTTGCTGCTGCCGGTGGTGCCCTGGCTGGCCGTCAAGGCTTTCCGCTTCCGCGCCCACAACACCAGCTATCGCGGCCTGCGCTTCTCCTTCCATGGCAGCTACGGCCAGGCGGCCAAGGTCTTCATCGGCTACGGCCTGCTGGCCATGGTCACCTTCTGGCTGGCCTTCCCGCTGTTCTACCGGCAGTTGCGCAAGTTCGTGCTCGACAACACCCGTTTCGGCAGCACGTCGTTCGACTGTGCGGTCGGCATCGGCGCCATCTACCGCATCTTTCTCGTACCGGCCCTGCTGATACTGTTGCTGGTCGTCGGCCTGATCGGCATCGCCGCCTCGGCCGCCGCCGGCAAGGGCGGCAATCCGCTGCTGATGGTCTTCCTCGGCGCCGCCTTCGTCGCCATTCCGCTGCTGTTGATCGCGATCCAGGCGCTGCTGGTGCCCTACGTCCAGGCGCGCACCGCCAACGCCGTGTGGAACAGCACCAGCCTTGGCGCCCACGCCTTCGTCAGCCGCCTGCCGGTCGGCGGCTACATCCGGCTGACCGTGGTCAACTGGCTGGCGATCATCTGCACTGTCGGCCTGTTCATTCCCTGGGCCCGCGTGCGCGTCGCCCGTTATCGTGCCGAGAATCTGGCCCTGGCCGTCAGCGGCAGCCTCGATGCCTTCGTCGCCGCCGAAGCCACGGCGGCCTCGGCCCTCGGCGACGAGGCGGCCGAGATGTTCGACCTGGACATCGGCCTGTGAGCGCCATTCCCGCCGCTTTCTTCGACGGCCGCACGCCGCAGCGGCAGGCCGTCGAACTGTCGGTCGACGGCGGGGAGATCGTCGTCCGCGGCGCCTTCGGCGAGCGGCGGGCCAAACGCGGGGAGGTCGACATTTCCGAGCCGCTGGGCCGCGCGCCGCGCCTGCTGCGCTTCCCCGACGGCACGCTGTGCGAGGTCGCCGACCACCAGGCGTTCGCCGCCTGGCTGGCGGCGGCCGAGTTCACCGATTCGCCGGTGGTCCGGCTGCAGGCGCGCTGGTCGTGGGCCGTGGCGGCCCTGGCGGCGACCGTGCTGGCGCTGCTGGCGGCCTATTTCTGGGGGCTGCCGGCGGCCAGCAAGCTGCTCGCGCCACGCATCCCGGACAGCGCGGTCGAGTCCCTGTCCCGGCACACGCTGGAGTTTCTCGACGAACGCATGCTCGCGCCGTCCCATTTGCCGCCGGCACGTCAGGCCGAACTGCAGGCGCATGTGGCGGGCGTGTTGCAGGCGCGTGGCGGCCAGCCGGCCTACCGGCTGCATTTCCGCTCGGCACCGATGGGCCCCAACGCCTTCGCGCTGCCCAACGGCGACCTGGTGGTGTTCGACGAACTGGTCGCGCTGGCCGCCAGCGACGATGAAGTGGCCGGCGTGGTCGCCCACGAACTCGGCCATGTCGCCCATCACCACGGGCTGCGGCAGATGATCCAGTCCTCGGTCGTCTCCTTCGTCGCCGGCCTGTATCTCGGCGACCTGTCGTCGGTGGCCAGCGGCCTCGCCGTGCTGGCGCTGGAGTCGCGTTATTCGCGTGCCTTCGAACTGGAGGCCGACGCCTACGCAGCCGAAACCATGGTCGCGGCGGGGCGGGGCGCCGAGCCGCTGGCGGCGCTGCTCGAACGCATGGAGGCCAGCCTGGGGCAGCACGGCAAACCCGCCTGGAGCGGCCTGTCGAGTCATCCCGATACCGCCGACCGCGTGCGCCGTCTGCGCACCGGCGGTTGACCGGGCGCGCTGATTGCGAAGGCAGCAGGAAGCCGGCCATTCCGCTTGACTGATTCTGCCGAGCCCGCTTGGCCGGGCGGATCCCGCCTCAGGCCGTTAGGAGGCCCTTCCGTGGCCGGGGTATGATCCAGTCCCGTCGCTTGCTCCCCGCTCTCTTGGAACCGCACCATGCCACCGTCCGCAAAAAAAGCACAAACCGAACAACTTCCGGCGGCTGACCTCCCGCATCCCCCGATGCGCGGCGAAACCCCGTTTCCGGTCGTCGGTGTCGGCGCTTCCGCCGGCGGCCTGGAGGCGCTCGAGCAGTTTTTCAGCCATGTGCCGGCAGACAGCGGCATGGCCTTCGTCGTCATCCAGCATCTCGATCCCAACCGCGAGGGGGTGATGCCCGAACTGTTGGGACGGGCAACGCGGATACCGGTGACCCAGGCGGGCGACCAGATGGTCATGCAACCCAACCACATCTATGTGATTCCGCCCAACAAGTTCCTGGCCCTGATAGGGCATACGCTCTATCTGGTCGATCCGGTGATGCCGCGCGGGCTGCGTCTGCCGATCGATTATTTTTTCCGCGCGCTGGCCGACGAACAGCACGAACGGGCGATCGGCGTCATCCTCTCCGGCATGGGCTCGGACGGCACGCTGGGGTTGCGGGCGATCAAGGAGAACGCCGGGCTGACGCTGGTCCAGGAGCCGCAGTCGTCCAAGTTTGACGGCATGCCGATGAGCGCCATCGATGCCGGTCTGGCGGACATCATCGCGCCGGCTACCGAACTGCCGGAAAAAATCATCGCCTATACCCACCGCGGCTTCTACGATGGCCAGCCGCTGATGGCCCAGCCAGAGACGACCGCCCGCCGGAACTCGCTCGACCGGGTGTTCAACTTGCTGCGCACGCATACCGGCCACGATTTTTCGCTGTACAAGAAAAGCACCATTTATCGCCGCATCGAGCGGCGCATGGGGATACACCAGCTGGGCCGCATCAGCGACTACGTGCAGTTCATGAACGACAATCC
Organism: Azonexus sp.; assembly: GCA_036376995.1. Classification (GTDB taxonomy): domain Bacteria; phylum Pseudomonadota; class Gammaproteobacteria; order Burkholderiales; family Rhodocyclaceae; genus Azonexus. The sequence continues at coordinate 5,562 of DASUZG010000416.1, forward strand.
GCAGGAAGTCGGGATGCTGTTCCGCGAACTGCTGATCGGCGTCACCAGCTTCTTCCGCGATCCCGAAGCCTGGGCCGACCTCGAGGAAAAGGTGCTGCCCATGCTGCTGGCCAGCTACCCGGCCGGCAAGGCGTTGCGCGCCTGGGTGGCCGGCTGCTCGACCGGCGAGGAGGCGTACTCGCTGGCGATCACCTTCAAGGAAGTGCTGGACCGGATCAAGCCGCGCAGCCGCTATTCGCTGCAGGTCTTCGCCACCGATCTCGATGCCGAGGCCGTCGAGCGCGCCCGCCAGGCCTTCTATCCGCCGAACATCGCCGCCGACGTGACGCCCGAACGGCTTTCCCGCTATTTCGTCGAGGAAGGCAACGGCTATCGCGTGTGCAAGGAAATCCGCGAGATGGTGGTCTTCGCGCCCCAGAACATCATCATGGACCCGCCGTTCACCAAGCTCGACCTGCTGTCCTGCCGCAATCTGCTGATCTATCTTTCCGCCGACCTGCAGAAGAAGCTGCTGCCGCTCTTCCACTACAGCCTCGTCCCGGGCGGCGTGCTGTTCCTCGGCAGCGCCGAGACCATCGGCGGATTCACCGATCTCTTCGATCCGCTGGAAAGCAAGGTGCGTCTGTTCCGCCGCACCGAAATGGCGCGGCGGGCGATCGACGTCGAGTTTCCGAGCCGGCTGCATGCCGTGCCCAGCGACGATCGACGCGATGACGGCAAGGCCGGCGTGCCGCTGCTCAACATCCAGTCGCTGGCCGACCAATTCCTGCTGCAGAACTTCGCGCCGGCCTCGGTGCTGATCACCCACGACGGCAACATCGTCTATATCAGCGGGCGCACCGGCAAATATCTCGAACCGGCGGCCGGCAAGGCCAACTGGAATATTTACGCGATGGCCCGCGAGGGGCTGCGCGAAGAACTGGCGCTGGCGCTGCCCAAGGCGCTGCGCTACCAGGAAAAGGTCACCTGCCGCAGCATCCGCGTCGGCCACAATGGCGGCAGCCAGCTGATCGACCTGCACGTGCGGGGCATCGAGGAGCCGGCCGCCCTGAGGGGCATGGCGCTGCTCGTCTTTGTCGATGTCGAGGCGCCGCCCGCCGATGCCGCCGTCAGCAAGCGGAAAGCGCCGCGCGGCACCCGCGTCGCCGAACTGGAGCGGGCCCTGCAGCATGCGCGCGAGGAGACCCAAGCCATCCGCGAGGAAATGCAGACCTCGCGCGAGGAACTCAAATCGACCAACGAAGAACTGCAGTCCACCAACGAGGAGCTGCAATCCACCAACGAGGAGCTGACGACCTCGAAGGAGGAAATGCAGTCGCTGAACGAGGAGTTGCAGACGGTCAACGTCGAGTTGCAGGCGAAGGTGGACGAGTTGTCGGCAGCCAACAACGACATGAAGAACCTGCTCAACAGTACCGACCTGGCGACGGTGTTCCTCGACGACACCTTGTGCGTGCGCCGCTTCACCACGCAGGCGACGCGCATCTTCAAGCTCATTCCGAGCGACGTCGGGCGGCCGCTCTCCGACATCGTCACCGATCTCGTCTATGCCGAGCTGCAGAACGATGCGCGCGAGGTGCTGCGCACGCTGGTCTTCAGCGAAAAACAGATCGTCACCAACGACGGGCGCTGGTTCATGGTCAAGATCATGCCGTACCGGACGCTGGAAAATGTCATCGACGGCGTCGTCATCACCTTCATGGATATCGGCATCATCAAGCGTCTGGAAGCGGAAATCCGCCGGAGCAATTCCGGCTAGCCGAGGCGGTGACTTTTACCGGGGCGGGTTATTTTTACTCGCCCTGGACCTCGTTCTCGTCGGCCGGCAACACATAGCGCGTTGCGTTGCCGCCGATCAGCAGCTGCCGCAGGATGCTGACTTCCCGGTCCAGGTGCCGGGCGTACTGCTCGTAGGACGCCGCCGCTTCGGACAGCTCCATCGCCCGTCGGCGCTCGGCCATGCGCCGCGCCATCATGACCTTTTCCTCCATCAGGCGCACGGCCGACGACAGGGCGTTTTCCAGGTTGCGCGTCTGGTCGGCCAGTAACGCATTGGCGGTGAAGCTGTGGCCGATGTGGCAGCGAAAGCGCAGCGGCTCGTCGTGGCCGATTTGCCACAGGGCGCCGTTGCAGCTCGGGCAGGTGAACAAGGTGCGCGTGCCGATCGCCTCGATGCCGGCAATCAGTTCCTCGGTGCCCATCTGTTGCTCGGCGATGCGGGTTTCGATCGCCAGCTCGTCGGCGGTGGCGAAGGCCGCTTCCGCCGCCGAAGGGTCTTTGACCAGCCGCGACGCGAACTCGGCTTCGTCCGGATCGTGCACCACCGCGATACCCCCGCGCTGCTTGACGGCCTGCAGGCCGACGGTGCCGTCGTCGAGGTGGCCGGTCAGCACCAGGCCGACAACTTGCGGGCCGTAGGCGCGGGCGGCGGACCGGAAGAGGGTGTCGATCGACGGCCGGAAACGGTTTTCCCGCGGCCCGCGGACGACCCGGACGTGCCCGACTTCGACCAGCAGATGATGGTCGGGCGGTGCGATGTACACCTTCTTGCTGCTGATCTTGTCGCCGTTTTGCGGGTGCACGACCGGCAAGTGGCTGGTGTCGCTCAGGATTTCCGGCAGCAGGCTGTGATGTTCCGGCGAAATGTGCTGGACGATGAAGACGGCCGCGCCGAACTCGCCCGGCGGCTTGCCGATGACCGCCGTCAGCGCTTTCAAGCCACCGGCCGAACTGCCGATGACCACGATGTCACATCCGTGCATAAATGCATCTACATGGGGGGGCCAGCCCCTTGCTGCATTGCAAGCCGCGTTCCCGGAAAACACGACGGGGCGGCCACTCACGCTGCCAAAGCCTTGAACTTAAAGCGCCCGGCAACGCCAAAAACAGTGATGGATGCCGGCTCTTTCCGCTAAAGTCCCACCATCACCATATTCCAAATCACAGGCCGCGCGTCATGGAAGCAAAAATATTTCGTGGCACAGGCTTCGAAGCGTTGAGTCGTCCGATCGATGAATTCATCTAGCGAGAACGAGACCCCGCCGCCGGCCAATGGCCCGACATTGCGCAAGCAGGCCGAAGAGCATTTGCAGGCCGAAGGCGGGTCGCCGACCAGCGGTTGGGCGACGGCCAAGCTGGTGCATGAGTTGCAGGTGCATCAGATCGAACTGCGCTTGCAAAACGAGGAGTTGCGCAATGCAACCTACGCAGCCGAGGCCGCCCGCAAGCGCTATGCCGATCTCTACAATTTTGCGCCGGTCGGCTTCCTGACCATCAACGGCCAGGCGCAGATGGTCGAACTCAACCTGATGGCGGCCGACCTGCTGGGTAATACGCGGGCCAACCTGATCGGCTGGAACGTCATCACTTTTGTCATCCCCGAGGAGTTGCCGCGCTGGACCGGCCATCTCAGCCGGGTGCTGACCACGCCGGGCAAGCACGAGTGCGAACTGACGATTCGCCGGGTCGATGGCAGCCGCTTCGAAGCACACCTGGAAAGCGTCCAGAGCAACATTCCGGAGCCTGCATTCGCCCAGCGGACGCTGCTGATCGCCTTGTCCGACGTCAGCGTGCAGCGGCGCGCCGAGCGCGAGCGCGAGCGCAGCGCGCATGCCGCGCGCCTGGCGGAATTGTCGCGGCGCGTGGGGCGGGCCCAGGAAGAGGAGCGCAAGCGGCTCTCCGGCGAAATCCACGATCGTACCAGCCCGAATCTCGCCGCGCTGCGGGTCAACCTGGTCAGCCTGGCCGACAGGTTGCCGCGGCCGCTGGACCCGGCGCTCGAAGCCCTGCTGGCCGATGTCGGCGCCCTGATCGATGACACCGCCTTCAGCCTGCGCGAAATCAGCCGGGATCTGCGGCCGCCGGTCCTCGATTACGCCGGCCTGGTTGCCGCGATCGAGAGTAGTGCCGACCATATGGCGCGGCGCACCGGCATCGCGGTCAGCGTCGATAGCGCAGGACTGCGTCAGCGCCTGGCGCCGGACCTGGAATCGACGCTGTTTCGCATCGCCAACGAGGCGCTGACCAATTGTGCCAAGCATTCCCACGCCAG
>DASUZG010000417.1:0-5114 GCA_036376995.1 Azonexus sp.
ATCGACCGACCAGCGCGCCAACAAGTACGACGCCAACGGCAACCGCCTGTCGTCGATCACCGACCGCAGCGAGCGCCAGGAAAACGAGTGGGTCGGCGAACTGCGCGGCAAGCGCCTGTTCGGCGACGCCCACGTGGTCACGGCGGCCACCGAACTGCGCGGCAAGGCGAGCGACGACGACCAGAAGCGCAGCGGCAGCCAGGTGTCGCGCACGCAGGCCGAGTTGGACGAATTTCGCCGCGTCATCTGGGCCCAGGACGAATGGCAGGTCAGCGAGCAGCACGTTCTGACGCCGGGATTGCGCTGGACCCTGCTCGACACCAAGATCGACGACAGCAGTTCGGGCAAGATCGACCGCACATTCCGCGCCCTCGACCCGTCGCTGCACCACCTGTGGCAACTGAGCGAACAGTGGAATGTCCGCACCAGCATCGCCCGCAACAGCCGCGTGCCGTTCTCGCGCGAACTGCTGCCGGTGACCCGCCTGTCGTCCGGCATCAACTCGTCGAGCAACGCCGACCGCGGCGGCAATCCGCAGCTGGAACCGGAACGCCTGTTGAGTGCCCAGTTCGGCGTCGAATACTTCCTCGACCAGAAGGCCGGCACCGTTGGCCTGTCGACCTTCTACCGGCGTATCGACGACTACATCCAGCGCCTGACGCAGCAGGAAAGCGGGCGCTGGGTCGAGCGTCCGTACAACGTCGGCGAAGCCGAACAGACCGGCTTCCTGTTCGACTACAAGAGCAAGCTCAGCGCCTGGGGCCTGCCGAACCTGACGCTGCGCGGCAACGCGAGCTACACCCACACCAAGATGCTCGAACGCGTGCCCGGCCTGGGCGCCGGCGAAGGGCCGCGCAAGAGCCTCAATCTCGGGGCCGACTACGAAATGCCGGCCTACCGCTTGACTCTGGGCGGCAACTTCAACTACATCTCGGCCCTCGACAAGGAAAGCAGCGCCACCATCAAGCAGGAGCAGGGCGCGCGCCGCCAACTCGATCTGTACGGCCTGTACAAGCTCGACCGCCAGGTGGCGCTGCGCTTCTCGGCCCAGAACGTGACCCGCGAGGATCGCCGCAACGATCTCGAGGAAGTCGACGCCAACGGCCTTTTGCAGCGCACCGAGACGGACTTCTCGCCAGGCGTGGCGACCTACATGCTGACGCTCGAAGCCAAGTGGTGAGCGGCAGCTGAAATGAAAAAAGCGGCGTGGATTGCTCCACGCCGCTTTTTTTTTCGGGAATTGGTTGGGGCTTAGGCTGCCTGCAGCATGACCGTGGCGCCGGCTCCGGCCGAGCACTGGTGCGCCTGCTTCAGGCAATCGCGGGCGCAGGAGGCGCAGCGGCCGCAGTCGCTGGTGACGCCGAGATCGCGGCGCAAATCCTTGAGCGTGCGGGCGCCGCCGCGTGCGGCTTCGTGAATCTGGCGGTCGGTGACAGCTTTGCAGACACAGACGTACATCGTGGACTCCCGGCTCAAAAACTTAATGAGAATGCTTGTCATTGTATGGCGATGAGAATGAATGTCAATACCGTCTTGTGTGACTTTTGCGACAGGGGTTTTCCTCACCAGCCTTCATCGAGCAAGGGGCGGGCCAGTCGGCGGTGGGTAGCAGCCGGCGCGTTGACCGCCCGGTGCCGGATCGCGGCCGGGCAGGGCGATCGGGCAATCGCCGGGGCGGGCCGGAAGGGCGGTTTGTCAGGCTTCCTGTCGCGGCGATTGTCGTGTTTACGACGTCGTCGCAGGCCCGGAAAAGCGCGCGAATAGCGCCTTGGAAGGGCGTTGATTCCGCTGTTTATGTCGTTCTTTCAAGTAGTTAGCGTCTTTCCTCGAACCAGGGTGTCGGCCTTGGCACGGTGGCTGCTATTCAGAGGACAAACCCCTTCCGGAATTCACCCGCCCGTATGGACACCATCACCGACACCGCCGCCCCGCCCGCGCCCCGCAAGCCGCACTCGCTGATGCACGGCGTCATCCTGTTCGCCTTCTGCCTGGGCTTCGGCCTGCTGCTGGCGATCACCGACGACATCACCGCCGAGGACATCGCCGCCCGTGCGCTGGAGGACAAGCAGAACTCGCTCGACCAGGTGCTGCCGGCCGAATTCCACGACAACCAGCCGGTGACCGACACGATGACCATCACCAACCCGGCCGGCCGCCAGCTGACCGTCTATCGGGCGCGCCAGAACGGCCGCATCACCGGCGTCGCCTACGAGATTTTCGGCACCGGCTACGCCGGCGAGATGAAGCTGATGATGGGCATCGCCGCCGACGGCAAGCTGCTTGGCGTGCGCGTGCTGGCGCACAAGGAAACGCCGGGCCTGGGCGACAAGATCGAGATCAAGAAGAGCGACTGGATCGACCGCTTCGTCGGCCTGTCGCTGGGCAACCCGGCGCCCGAGCGCTGGAAGGTCAAGAAGGACGGCGGCGACTTCGACCAGTTCGCTGGCGCCACCATCACCCCGCGCGGAGTGCTGGCCGCCATCCGCGGCGGCCAGGAATTCTTCGCGGCCAACAAGGCAATCCTGACGGAGGCAAACTGATGGCCAGCACCGACTACAAGACGATCGCCAAGGACGGCCTGTGGGACAACAACGGCGTCTTCGCCATGCTGCTCGGCATGTGCCCGACCATGGCCATGACCACCAGCGCCACCAACGGCTTCGGCATGGGCATCGCAACTGCCGTGGTGATGGCCGCTTCCAGTTACCTGGTCGCCATCTTCCGCAACCGCATCACCCAGGAAGTGCGCATCCCGGTCTATATCCTGATCGTCGCCGCCATGGTCACCGTCGTCGATCTCGGCATGAACGCCTGGATGCATGAGCTGTACAAGGTGCTCGGCCTGTTCATCCCGCTGATCGTCTCCAACTGCCTGCCGCTGGCCCGCCTCGAAGCCTTCGCCGCCAAGCAGCCGCCGCTGGCCGCCTTCCTCGACGGCCTGTTCATGGGCCTCGGCTTCACGCTGGCCCTGACGGCAATCGGCGCGGTGCGCGAAATCATCGGCTCCGGCACCTTGTTCGCCGACGCCTCGCTGCTGCTCGGCCCCTCGTTCAAGGTCATCGAACTGCACCTGCTGCCGCCGCAGATGAACGTGCTGATGATGATCCTGCCGCCCGGCGGCTTCATCGTCACCGGCCTCCTGGTGGTCGGCAAGCGCATCCTCGACCTGCGCGCCGGCAAGGAAATCCAGATGGCGGGCGCGCACAGCGTATGAGTCCGCAAACGATCATGGACCTGCCCGTCTTGCCCACTTCGTCTGCAGTGCGGCCCGGCACCGTCGAAGGCATTGCCCGCGTGGTCGCCGTCGCCGACGGCACCGTCTGGCTGGAGCCGGAGCAGACCACCAGCTGCGGCTGCTGCGCGGCCGCCGGCAACTGCGGCAGCAGCCGCGAAGGCGGCATCGGCACGGTCGCCAGCCGCCTCGAAGCCCGCCGCTTCCGCCTCGGCGCCGTCGCTGCCGGCTTCGCGCTGCAGCCCGGCGACCGCGTGGTGATCGGCGTCGGCCAGCGCAGCCTGATCAAGGCCGCGCTGCTCGCCTACGGCCTGCCGCTGGTCGTCGCCCTGCTTACCGGCAGCGCCGTCCAGGGCCTCTACGGCAATGACTTGAGCACGCTGCTCGGCATGAGCGCCGGCCTCGCCCTCGGCCTCGTCGTCGCCCGCCTCGGCGCGCGTCTGCTGGCGCGGCGCGGCGAACTGCAACCCCAACTGCTGCGTCTGGCCCGCCCCGGCGAGACCTGCGGCGCTGATCCGGAGACACCATGAAAGAGTTTGCCCTGATGATGATCGGCGCGGCGCTGGTCAACAACGTGATCCTCGCCCGCTTCCTCGGCCTGTGTTCGTTCATGGGCGTCACCACGCGCATCGACACGGCGGCCGGCATGGGCCTGGCGACGACCTTCGTCATCACCGTCTCGTCGATGGCCGACTGGGCCGTGCAGCACTACCTGCTCGATGCCTACAACCTGCACTTCCTGCGCATCGTGACCTTCATCCTGGTCATCGCCAGCGCCGTGCAATTCACCGAAATGACCATCAAGAAATTGTCGCCGGAGCTGTTCCAGATGCTCGGCATCTACCTGCCGCTGATCACCACCAACTGCGCCGTGCTCGGCGTCGCGCTCTTGCTCGTCGAAGGCCACATGGGCTTTCTCGAAGCCACGCTGTTCGCCTTCGCCTCCTCGGTCGGCTACAGCCTGGTGATGATCATCTTCGCCGGCCTGCGCGAACGCCTGGTGCTGGTCGATGTGCCGCGCCTGTTCGCCGGCCCGCCGATCGCCTTCATCCTCGCCGGCATGCTGGCGATGGCCTTCATGGGTTTTTCCGGCATCGCTGCCAACTGATCGGAAAGGGAGAACAACATGCTGCTATCGGTCGCAAGTCTCGCCACCATGGGCCTGGCCCTCGGGAGCCTGCTCGGCGCCGCCGCGCGCTACCTGGCGGTCGAGGAAAACCCCATCGAAGCCGAACTGCAGGCCATGCTGCCCGGTTCGCAATGCGGCCAGTGCGGCTACGTCGGCTGCGCCCAGGCGGCGGCGGCGCTGGCCCGCGGCGAAGCGGCGGTGACGCTGTGCCCGCCGGGCGGCAAGGCCACCGCCGAAGCGCTGGCGGCCAGGCTGGGGGTCAAGGTCGACCTGTCGGCGGTGGCTGACCGCGGCCCGCAACTGGCGGAGGTCACCGAAGAATTGTGCATCGGCTGCTGCCGCTGCCTGAAGGCCTGCCCGACCGATGCCATCATCGGCGCCGCCCGGCAGATCCACAACGTGATCCGCGAAGCCTGCACCGGCTGCGCCGCCTGCGCCGACGTCTGCCCGACCGAGGCGCTGGCCATGCGGCCGATCCCGGTCACCCTGCAACACTGGACCTGGCCGCATCCGGTCCCGGCCGAACACTAAAGAGGAGCCAGGACCATGGGATTTCTCGACCGCTTCTTCGGCCAGCCCGGCTGGGGCGTGCATCCGGACGACCACAAGCGCCCGGCGGCGGATGCGCCGCTGCGCATCATGCCGGCGCCGGCGCGCCTGTACATGCCGCTGTCGCAGCACGTCGGCGGCGCCGCCCGGCCGGTGGTCACGGTCGGCCAGAAAGTACTGAAGGGCCAGCTGCTGGCCGCCGCC
>DASUZG010000418.1:0-2563 GCA_036376995.1 Azonexus sp.
ATCGGCAAGCGCAGCCGCTACTCGATCCACTTCATGTTCGCCAAGGACAGCCTGGTCGAGGGCAACCAGTTCTACGACAACGCGGTCGGCGTGTACCTGATGTACACCGAGCGCATCCACATCCGCAAGAACCTGATTTCGCATGCCACCGGCGCCGCCGGCATGGCCTTGGGCTTCAAGGAATCGAGCGATTCCGAGATTGCCGACAACGAGATCATCTACTGCGCCGTCGGCGTCGGCTCCGACCTGTCGCCGTTCGAGCCGGGCACGACGCTGCGCTTTACCGGCAACCGCTTCGCCTACAACGGTATCGCCGTGCGCTTCACCAGCGAACTGGGCGGCAACATCCTGACCGGCAACAGCTTCGAGGGCAACCTCACCGACGTCGTGCAGATGGGCCGCGATGTGGCCAGCAAGAACGAGTGGCGCAACAACTACTTCACCAGCTACGTCGGTTTCGACCGCAACGGCGACGGCATCGGCGACACGCCCCACGAGTTGTATGCCTACGCCGACCAGATCTGGATCGAGACGCCGCCGGCGCAGTTCTTCAAGACGTCGCCGGTGCTCGAGTTGCTCGACTTCCTCGAGCGCCTGGCGCCCTTCTCGTCGCCCGAGCTGCAGCTGAAGGACGCCGCCCCACGCTTCACCAAACCGGAACGGGCAGCCCGCACATGAGCGAAACCAAGGTTAAGCCGGCCATGTCGCTGGAAAAGGCGCAGAAGGCCCGGCGCAAGTTCCTGCAGTCGGTCGGCCTGACCGTCGGCTTCGCCGGCCTGCCGCTGCTCGGCTACCTGCCGGTCGCTGATGCCGGACCGCCGCGCCTGCGCCCACCCGGGGCGCTCAACGAGAAGGATTTCCTCTCCTCGTGCATCAAGTGCGGCCAGTGCGTGCAGGTCTGCCCGGTGCAGGCCATCAAGCTGGCCGATATCGGCGACGGCTTCGGCATCGGCGTGCCCTACATCGCCGCCCGCGAGCAGGCCTGCGATTTTTCCTGCGACGCCGTGCAGTGCGTGCTGGCCTGCCCGACCGGCGCGCTGACCTACAAGAAACCGGATTTCCTGAATATCCGCGACGGCGCACCGCTTGCGGCTGCGCCGATCCTCAAGGCCAAGGAAAAAGACGCGGAGCCGACGCTCAACCTGAATGAGCGCATCGGCGTCGCCCGCCTGGCCCGCCCGGAATCCTGCCTGGCCATCCAGGGCAAGCCCTTCAAGGGCCAGACCCGCGGCGCCGCCTACACCGGCAAGCTGCGCTACATGGCGGTCGACCGCTGGAAGCCGATCCCGGTCCGCGAGCATCCCTACGATCTCGAACTGTGCGACCTGTGCGTGCGTGAATGTCCGATCAAGAACGCCATCGAACTGCGCCCGGTCAAGGGCGCCGACGGCGTCGAGCGGATGACGCCGACCGTGCTCGAACCCTGCGTCGGCTGCGGCGTCTGCGAGATGGTCTGCCCGGCCGAGCCGGCAGCCATCGTGATCGATCCGCAAGCCGTCTGGAAGGCCTGAGATGAGCCGCTTCACCGATCTGTTCCTGGGCATGCTGGGCGCCGCCCCAAAGAAACCGGAGAAGGTTTCCGAGAAGGTGCAAAAGATCATGTTCCTCAAGTACGAGGACAAGGATCGCTACATCAAGGAAAAGCTGCACGCCCGCGAGCACCACGCGATCAGCCACAAGTGGCGCAACCGCCGCTGGGCGGTGCTGATCGCCACCAACCTGCTGTTCGTCTTCTCCTTCTGGCTCGACATCCAGATTCTCGAAGGCGCGCTGACCGCCTCGCGCTTCGTCGGCTTTCACCTGATCGACCTGAATTCGGCGCTGCAGGTGATGCTCGCCCACAAGCACGTGATCGTGAACCTGTTCATCGGCACCTTCACCGTCTTCCTGCTCTGGGTGCTGCTCGGCGGGCGCAGCTTCTGCTCCTGGGTCTGCCCCTACCACCTGCTCGCCGAATGGACCGAGGCGCTGCACCTCAAACTGGTCGAGAAGAAGATCGTCACCGACCATGAGTTCCATCGCGGCACGCGCACCGTGTTCTGGGTCCTGTTCGCGCTGATGGCGCTGCTGACCGGCTACACCATCTTCGAGACCATCTCGCCGACCGGCATCCTGTCGCGCGCGCTGATCTACGGCCCGGGCCTGGCGCTCGGCTGGGTCTTCCTGCTGCTGCTGTTCGAAATCTTCTGGTCGCGCCGCGCCTGGTGCCGCTACGTCTGCCCCATCGGCCTGACCTACGGCGTCGTCGGCACCCTGTCGCCGCTGCGCATCAGCTACAACGTCGAACAATGCTTCCACGAAGGCGATTGTCGCAAGGTCTGCCTGGTCCCGCATGTGCTGGACGTCACCATCAAGGGCCGCGCCGCCGAGGAAACCATGGGCCTCGGCCCCGACTGTACGCGCTGTGGCCTATGCGTGGATACCTGCCCGACCGGGGCGCTGCGTTACGAGGTCAAGGGGTTGTCGAAGCTGCTTTGAGCCAATCCGGTGCACAACTGCGCCCGCGTTTCCTCACCAACCGAGGTAGCTCGTCCGGTACTTCACTCCTTAGTACCGGAGTTAT
>DASUZG010000419.1:0-5276 GCA_036376995.1 Azonexus sp.
CACGTAATCGGTCTCGCGGACCACCGCCGACAGCCGGCAGGCGACTTCGCGCAACATCTCGTCGCCGACCTGGTGGCCGAGCGTGTCGTTGATGATCTTGAAGCGGTCGAGGTCGATGAACATCACCGCCATGCTCCACTGGTGCCGGCGCGCTTCCGGCAGCAGCTGGGCGAGGCGCATCAGCAGCGCCAGCCGGTTGGGCAGGCCGGTCAGCGCGTCGTGCTGGGCGATGTGGCGCATCCGCGCCTCGGCCTGGCGGCGCTCGGTGATGTCGGCGAGGATCCAGATGTAGTTGGCCGGCGTGCCGCTGTGCGGATCGTCGACCCGCGTCGCGCGGATGCCGACCGGAATGTGGTCGCCGGTCTTGCGCGTCACTTCGAGCTCGCCGCTCCAGCTGCCGCGCTGGGCGATGTGCTCCTGCAGGCTCTCCGGCGTCTGCGGATGTTCCAGGTTGATCAGCGCGAAGACCGTGTGGCCGATCAGTTCGAACGGCTCGTAGCCGGTGATCTGGGTCGTCGCCGGATTGACCGAGAGGACCCGGTGCGCCTCGTCGGTGAAGATGATGCCGGCCGGCGTGTGCGTGAACACCTTCTGCGCCAGCTGGTCGCGCTCGGCGCTGCTGCGCCGCTCGCTGATGTCGGTGTAGATGGTGACGAAGCCGCCGTCGTTCAGCGGCACGCCGCGGATGTCCAGCGTCTTGCCGTTCGGCCGGGTGCGCTCGATATGGTGGGGGACCGCGGTCCGGGCCCGCTCGAGCAGCTTGCCGACGATTTCCTCCGGATCGCCGGGGCCGTATTCGCCACGCCGGGCGTTGAAGCGGAAGACGCGCTCGAGGGTGACCGGCTGCGGCGCCAGCAACTCCTCCGGCATGTCGAGCAGGCGCAGCACCTCGCGGTTGTGCAGCACCAGCTGCAGGTCCTTGTCGAACAGCGTGATGCCGCTGGGGATGCTTTCGATCACCTTGTGCAGCAGGTCGTGCTGCCGGCGCAGGTTTTCCTCGGCCGCCTTGCGTTCGGTGATGTCGGTGTAGGTGGTGATGAAACCGGTCAGCTGGCCGTCGATGAACAGCGGCTCGCCCTGGACCAGGTGGGTGCGCCCGCTCGGCCGGGTGCGCTCGAAGCAGTGCGCCTCGAATTTCAGCGCCAGTTCGGTAATGCGCGCGACATGGGTCTCGATGTCGCCGGGGCCGTATTCGCCGCGGCTGGCAGTGATCCGGATCAGCTCGGAGAAATGCACGCCTTCATGGACGCTGTCCGGCGGCAGTTGCAGCACGTCGAGGAAGCCCTGGTTCCATTCGCGCAGTTGCAGATGTTCGTCGAAGACGCTGATGCCTTGCGGCATGCTGGCCACGACGGCCTGGAGGTAGGCGTGGCGGCGACGGGCTTCAGCAGCGTTCGGCGAAGTGGCGTCCTGGATGGGCACGGTTGCTGCTCAACGGGTTGCGGATTGTTAAATGATAGCCGAATGGTTTGGCCGGGGCATGAGGCAGATCAGTTTTTCCGGTCAGCCTTTCCACTTGATCGAGCAGCCGATCGAGGCCTGCTGGTCGGCCGGGCCGCGGCCGCTGGCGGCGATGCCGACCATCGCTTCGAACAGCTCGCGGCGGGCGTCGGGGACCGCCGGCGCGCGCCCGGAGGCATCGAGCCGGCCGCGGTACTGCAATTGCAGGTCGGCGTTGTAGCCGAAGAAATCCGGCGTGCACACCGCGCCGTAGGCCCGTGCGACGGCTTGCGATTCGTCGTACAGGTAGGGGAAGGGGAAAGCCAGCGCGGCGGCCCGGCGGCGCATCTCGTCCGGCCCGTCTTCCGGGTAGGCGGCGACGTCGTTGCTCATGATCGCCACGCAGCCGATGCCGTGTCCGGCCAGCTCGCGGCAGTCGCGGAGCAGGCGGTCAAGGATCGCCTGGACGTAGGGACAGTGGTTGCAGATGAACATCACCAGCAGGCCGTTCGGGCCGCGGCAACTGGCCAGCGTGTGGCGTCGGCCGTCGGTGCCGGGCAGGTCGAAGTCGGGGGCCGGCTGGCCGAAATCGCAGACGGGCGGGTTCAGGGCGACCATCGTTGTCCACTCCAAAAGGCATTTCGCCCATAATAGCATCGATGAATTTGCCCCGTTTTTACTGCCGAGAAGCCCTTGCCCCCGGGGCCCACATCGAACTTCCCGAGCCGGTCGCCCGTCATGCCGTGCGCGTGCTGCGCCTGCCGCCGGGCGCCGCCATGGTCCTCTTCGACGGCCGCGGCGGCGAATACCTGGCCCATATCGAGCGCATCGAGCGCGATCGCGTGCTGGCCGAACTGGCCGACTGGCGCGATATCGAGCGCGAGTCGCCGCTCTCGATCACGCTGGTGCAAGCGCTGCAGGCCGGCGAGAAGATGGATTTCACCATCCAGAAGGCGGTCGAGCTCGGCGTGCGCGACATCGTGCCGGTGGAAAGCCGGCGCAGCGTCATGCGCCTGTCCGGCGACCGTGCCGGCAAGCGCGTCGCCCACTGGCAGGGCGTCGCCGCCTCGGCCTGCGAGCAGTGCGGGCGCAACCAGGTACCGCTGGTGGCGCCGCTGGAAAAGCTGGAAAACTGGCTGGCGAGGCCGGCCGACGGGGTGCTGCGGCTGATGCTGGCGCCGGATGCCGGACAGACGCTGGCGGACCTCGCGCCGGCGACGAACATTCAGCTGCTGATCGGCGCCGAAGGCGGGCTCGATCCGCAGGAAGTCATTGCCGCCGGCCAAGCCGGCTTCCAGGCCGTGCGCCTGGGGCCGCGCGTGCTGCGCACGGAGACGGCGGGGCTGGCCGCCCTGGCGGCGCTGCAATTGCTGTGGGGCGATTTGGGGGAGGGGAAAACACATGTTTGAATCTGCGGAGCTGGGCCACAAGATCGACAAGGAAACCTTCAAGAAGGAGGTGCCGAAGCTGCGCGCGGCGCTGCTCGACGTGCAGTACGACATGCTCGAGAAGAAGGAATTTCCGGTCGTCATCCTGATCAGCGGCGTCGATGGCAGCGGCAAGGGGGAAACCATCAACCTGCTGTATTCGTGGATGGACCCGCGCCACATCTCGACCCTGGCCTTCTCCGAGCCGACTGACGAGGAGCGTGCGCGGCCGGCCATGTGGCGCTACTGGCGCGCCCTGCCGCCGAAGGGCAAGGTCGGCATCTTCGCCGGTTCCTGGTATTCGCAGCCGATCACCGACCGCATCAACGGCGACATGCGCCGCTCCGAACTGGACGAGCGCCTGGAAGACATCAACCGCTTCGAGGCGATGCTGGTCAATGAAGGGGCGCTGGTGCTGAAGTTCTGGTTCCACCTGTCCAAGGACGGCCAGAAGACGCGGCTGAAGGCGCTGGAAAAGAACCCGAACACCGCCTGGCGGGTGACCAAGGAAAGCTACGACCGGCTGAAGACCTACGACAAGCTGCAGGAAGTCGCCGGCCACGTGCTGCGCGTGACCAATACCGCCAGTGCGCCGTGGATCATCGTCGAGGGCACCGACGACGAGTACCGCTCGCTGACCGTCGGCCGCATCGTGCTCGATGCCATGCAGCGCCGCCTGAAGCAGGAGGCGCGGCCGCCGGTGCCGGTGGCGCCGCCGATCGTGCATCCGATCGACGAGAAGAACGTGTTGAGCGAACTCGACCTGGAGCAGAAGCTCGGCAAGAAGGAGTACGAAAGCCAGCTGGCCAAGTACCAGGGACGCCTGGCGGAACTGGTGCGCGATCCGCGCTTCGTCGGCAAGCGCTCGCTGGTGCTGGTCTTCGAAGGCTCGGACGCAGCCGGCAAGGGCGGCAGCATCCGCCGCATCGCCGCGGCGATGGACGCCCGGCAATATCAGATCATCCCGATCGCCGCGCCGACCGAGGAGGAGCGGGCGCAGCCCTACCTGTGGCGCTTCTGGCGCCATCTGCCGCGCACCGGCCGGGCGGCGATCTTCGACCGTTCGTGGTACGGCCGCGTGCTGGTCGAGCGGGTCGAGGGCTTCTGCTCCGAGGCCGACTGGCTGCGCGCCTACGCCGAGATCAACGATTTCGAGCACCAGTTGGTCGAGGCCGGCGCCATCGTCGTCAAGTTCTGGCTGCAGATTTCGGCCGACGAGCAGCTGCGCCGCTTCCAGGAGCGCCAGGACACCGAGTTCAAGCGCTTCAAGATCACCGACGAGGACTGGCGCAATCGCGAGAAATGGGACGACTACGTGTCGGCGGTGTGCGACATGGTGGACCGCACCTCGACCGGGCTCGCCCCGTGGACAACGGTCGAGGCCAATGACAAGAACTTCGCCCGGGTCAAGGTGCTGAAGACGGTCTGCGAGCGGCTGGAAAAGGCGCTCAAGGACGACGACGGAAAATATACGCAGAAATGAGCGATACCCCTTACGACGAGCACTTCGTCTCCTGGTTCCGGGCGGTCACGCCCTACATCAACGCCTTTCGCGGCCGGACCTTCGTCATTGCCTTCGGCGGCGCGGCGGTCGAGAGCGAGTTCGCCAAGACGCTGGCCTACGACGTCAATCTCCTGGTCAGCCTCGGCATCCGCCTGGTGCTGGTGCATGGCGCGCGGCCGCAGATCGAGGAGGAGCTGCGCGAGAAGAACCTTGAATCGGTCTATCACCGCGGCTACCGGGTGACCGATGCCGAGGCGCTCGACTGCGTGCTCGACGCGGTCGGCAGCGTCTATCTCGAAATCGAGGCGATGCTTTCCCAAGGTCTGCCCAATACGCCGATGGCCAACAGCCGGATCCGCGTGATCGGCGGCAACTTCATTACCGGCCAGCCGATCGGCGTGCTCGACGGCATCGACATGCAGTACGCCGGCAAGGTGCGCAAGGTGGACGCCGAAGGCATCAACGCCCAGCTGGGCCTGGGCAACATCGTGCTGCTCAACTGCGAGGGACCGTCGCCGACCGGCGAGATCTTCAACCTGCAGATGGAAGAGGCGGCCGAGGCCGTGGCCGTGGCCATCCGCGCCGACAAGCTGGTCTATCTGACCGACAGCCGCGGCGTCACCGACAAGGACGGCGAGCTGCTCGACGCGATGACCGCCGACGAGGTGGACAAAATGCTCAGCGGCGGCGACTGGCTGTCGCCCGACATCCGCCGCTACCTGCCGTGCAGCATGCGGGCGACGCGCGCCGGCGTCGGCCGGGTGCACCTGATCGGCTACGAGCAGGACGGCGCGCTGTTGCGCGAGCTGTTCACCCACGACGGTGTCGGCACCGTGGTCACCCGCGAATCGCTGGAAAACATCCGCGAAGCCAAGCCTGACGACATCGCCGCCTTGATCGCGCTG
>DASUZG010000420.1:0-9058 GCA_036376995.1 Azonexus sp.
CGGCCTCGATCCGGCCACCATGCAGATGGTAGACGGGATCGACGGACAAATCGTTCGCGTCTTCGAAAATCTCAAGGCCGTCGCCGAAGCGGCGGGCGGTTCGCTGGCCGACGTGGTCAAGTTGAACGTCTTCCTGACCGATCTCGCCAACTTCGCCAAGGTCAATGAAACCATGGCCCGCTATTTCAGCGAGCCGTTCCCGGCCCGCGCCGCCGTCGGCGTCAAGGAGCTGCCGCGCGGTGCGCTGGTCGAGGCCGACGCGGTGATGTTCATCGGCTGATGGAGGAGCACGGGGCGCCGGCCCCGCTTCGCGCGCCCGAGGCGCTGCGCAAGAAACTGGCAAAGATCGGCCTCCACAGCGAGGCCGATTTGCTGGTGCACCTGCCGCTGCGCTACGAGGACGAAACGCGCCTGACCCCGGTCGCCCGCGCCCTGGGCGGCGAGCCGGTGCAGCTCGAAGTGACCGTGCTGCACAACGAGGTGCAGTTCCGGCCGCGCCGGCAGATGGTGGTGCGCGCCGCCGACGACAGCGGCGAGATCATGCTGCGCTTTTTCAGTTTCTACCCGAGTCAGCAGGCGGCGCTGGCCGAAGGGGCGCGCGTGCGCGTCTTCGGCGAAGTGCGCGGCGGCTTCTTCGGGCTGGAGATGGTGCATCCGCGTTTTCGCAAGATCGCCGACGACGAGCCGCTGCCGGACGCGCTGACGCCGGTTTATCCGTCCACCGCCGGCGTCGCCAATTCGGCGCTGCAGAAACTGGTCGGCGCCGCGCTGTCGCGCGCCGAGCTGACCGACACGCTGCCCGAGGACCTGCGCCAGCGCCTGAAGCTGCCGGCTTTCGCCCGCAGCCTGCGCTACCTGCATACGCCGCCACCGGAAGCCGATGTCGATGCCTTGCAGGCGCGCCGCCATCCGGCCTGGCAGCGGATCAAGTTCGACGAGGTGCTGGCCCAGCAGCTGTCGCTTCGCCGCGCCTATCTCGCCCGCCGCGAGCAGGGGGCGCCGGTGCTGGTCGCCCGGGACGATCTTGGCGCCCGCCTGCTCGACCGTCTGCCTTTCGGCCTGACCGGCGCGCAGTTGCGGGCGATGGGCGAAATCGCCGGCGACCTCGCCCAGCCCTACCCGATGCAGCGCCTGCTGCAGGGCGATGTCGGCGCCGGCAAGACCATCGTCGCCGCGCTGGCCGCCTGCCAGGCGATCTCGGCCGGCTGGCAGGCAGCGTTCATGGCGCCGACCGAGATTCTCGCCGAGCAGCATTACCTCAAATTGCGCGACTGGCTGGAACCGCTCGGCGTCAAGGTCGCCTGGCTGGCCGGCAGCCTGAAATCCAAGGCCAAGCGCGAGCAGCTGGCGGCCACCGCGGCCGAGGCGCAACTGGTGGTCGGCACCCATGCGCTGATCCAGGACGGCGTCGATTTCGCCCGCCTCGGGCTGGCCATCGTCGACGAGCAGCACCGTTTCGGCGTCGCCCAGCGCCTGGCCCTGCGCAACAAGGGCAGCAATCCGCACCAGTTGATGATGTCGGCGACGCCCATTCCGCGCACGCTGGCCATGAGCTATTACGCCGATCTCGACGTCACCGTGCTGGACGAGCTGCCGCCCGGGCGCACTCCGATCAAGACCCGGCTGGTGGCCGACAACCGCCGCCAGGACGTCGTCGGCTTCGTCGAGAAACACGTCGCGGAAGGCCGCCAGGTTTATTGGGTCTGCCCGCTGATCGAGGAATCGGAAGCCCTGCAGCTGCAGACGGCGCAGAAAACCTACGAACAGCTGTCCGCCGATCTGCCCGGGCTAAGCGTCGGTTTGGTGCATGGCCGGCTGAAGGCCGACGACAAGCAGGCGGTGATGGCCGCCTTCGCCGCCGGCGCCATCGATGTGCTGGTGGCGACGACGGTGATCGAAGTCGGTGTCGATGTGCCCAACGCCAGCCTGATGGTCATCGAGCACGCCGAGCGCTTCGGCCTGTCGCAGCTGCACCAGTTGCGTGGCCGGGTCGGCCGCGGGCAGTACGAGTCGAGCTGCGTGCTGATCTACGCCGGGCCGCTCGGCGAGATCGCCCGCCAGCGCCTGAAGATCATCTTCGAGCACACCGACGGGTTCGAGATCGCCCGCCAGGACCTGCAGCTACGCGGCCCCGGCGAGTTCGTCGGCGCCCGTCAGAGCGGGGTGCCCTTGCTGCGCTACGCCGATCTCGAGCTCGATGCCGATCTGGTCGAGCTGGCGCGCACGGTGGCCGAGGAAATGCTGACCACCCACCCGGCGCTGGCCGAAGCGCACCTGCGCCGCTGGCTCGGTGCCCGCGAGGAATTGCTGAAGTCCTGAGCCGGCGTCAGCGGCCGGGCTGCGGCTCGGCGCGCCAGCGGGCGGCGAGCGTCGCCGCCGGCTCCGGCCGGCCGTACAGGAAGCCCTGCAGCAGGTCGCAGCCGTGGTCGCGCAGGAAGCGGCTCTGGCCCTCGGTCTCGATCCCTTCGGCCACCACCTTCAGGCCCAGGCTGTGGGCCAGGGCCAGCGTGGCGGCGCTGATCGCCGCATCGTTCTCGTCGGTCTCGATGTCGCGCACGAAAGCGCGGTCGAGCTTCAGGACCTGGATCGGCAGGCGCTTCAGGTAGGCGAGCGACGAATAGCCGGTGCCGAAGTCGTCGATGGCCAGCGTCACGCCCAGGCGGCGCAGCGCTTCGAGCTGTTCGATGGCGCTCGCCGGGTCGCTCATGGCCACCGATTCGGTGATTTCCAGTTCCAGTTCGCCGTGCGCCAGGTGGTTTTGCTGCAGCGCGTCGGCCACCCGCTCGACCAGGTCGGGGGTGCGCAGCTGGTGCGCCGACAGATTGACGGCCACGCGCTGCGGTCCGATACCCTCGGCCTTCCATTGCGCCAGCTGGCGGCACGCCTCGTGCAGCACCCAGTCGCCGATGGCCTCGATCAGGCCGGTTTCCTCGGCTACCGGGATGAAGCGGTTGGGCGGGATCAGGCCGCGCTGCGGGTGGCGCCAGCGGACCAGCGCCTCGACCGCGAATGGCCGCAGGAACTGGCCGGCATCGGCGGCGAACTGCGGCTGGTAGTGCAGTTCGAACTGGCGCGCCTCGATGGCGACGCGCAGTTCGCGTTCGAGCAGCAGGCGCTCGCTGGCCGCGGCATTGAGTTCGGCGGTGAAGTACTGCAGGTTGTTGCGGCCCTGTTCCTTGGCGTGATACATCGCCGCGTCGGCGTGCTTCATCAGCGTGCCGGCATCCTCGCCGTCGTCGGGGAAGATGGCGATGCCGATGCTCGGGCTGCTGTGCAGGCGGTCGCCGTCGATCTGGTAGGGCTCGGCCAGCGCCTGCAGGATCTTGCCGGCCACCGGCGAGGCGTCGGCCGGCGTGGCCAGGGCGTTGAGCACGACGACGAATTCGTCGCCGCCCTGGCGGGCGACGATGTCGCTCTCGCGCACGCAGCCTTTCAGGCGGCGGGCGACCTCGACCAGCAGCTGGTCGCCGGTGTGGTGGCCGAGCGTGTCGTTGATCACCTTGAAACGGTCGAGGTCGATGAACAGCACGGCCAGGAACTGGTTGTCCCGGCGCGCCGAGAGCAGCGCCTGCGACAGGCGGATTTCCAGGTTGTAGCGGTTGAACAGGCCGGTCAGGCTGTCGTGGTGGGCGAGATGCTCGATGCGCTCTTCGGCCGCCTTGCGTTCGCTGATGTCGGTGAAGCTGGCGATGTAATGGGTGATCTCGCCCTGTGCGTCGCGGATCGCCGAGATCGCCGCCCATTTCGGGTAGATCTGGCCGTTGCGGTTGCGGTCCCACAGCTCGCCCTGCCAGTAGCCGCCGTCGCGCAGCGCCGCCCACAGGTCGTTGTAGGTCTCCAGCGTGGTCCGGCCGGAAGCCAGCATGCGCGGGTTCTTGCCGACGATTTCCTGCTGCGCGTAGCCGGTCTGGCGGGTGAAGGCCGGGTTGACGGCGACGATGCGGTTGGCGTGGTCGGTGACCATGATCGCCTCGCCGCTGTGTTCGAAAACGTTGGCGTAGAGCTGCAGGGCCGCCTCGGCCTGGTGATGCTCGGTGATGTCCTGCACCGTGCCGCGCGAAACCAGCGCCGTGCCGTCGGCGGCGAACTGCGTCTCGCAGTGCTCGTGCACGTACTTGACGCGGCCGTCGGCAAACAGCAGGCGGTGGGTGATCTCGTAGGGGCGCCGTTGTTCCAGCGATTCCTGGTAGGCGCGGGTGACCGCCTCGCGGTCGTCGGGATGGATGGCGGCGATGAAGCCCTCGTAGGTCGCCGGGAACTGCTGCGGGTCGATCTCGAAAATGCGGAACACCTCGTCGGACCAGTGCAGCCGGTTGCTGCCCAGGTCCAGCGTCCAGTTGCCGAGGCGGGCGATGCGCTGGGCGGCGCGCAGGTTGTCGAGGGATTCGACCAGCGCGTCCTCGGCCCGCTTGCGCGCGGTGATGTCCTCGAACACCGAGAGAATCTCGCCGCCGGGCAGACGGATGACGTCATTGTCGATCCACAGGTCCACGCGCTGGTCGCGATAGGTGGCCAGGCGCACCGTTTCCCGGTGGCCGCTGGCGGCGACGCGCTGGAAGGCGGCGAAGATGCCGGCCGCTTCCAGTCCCGGAAAGGCCTCGCGCGACGGCCGGCCGAGCACCGCCTTGCGTTGTGCGCCGGTGATCCGCTCGGCGGCCGGGTTGATGTCGATGACGGTGAACTCGCCGTCGGCGCTCGGCCGGTACAGCGCGACGCCGTCGTTCATGCTGCCGAACATGGCCCGGTAGCGCGCTTCCTGGGCGGCGATGATGGCCTCGCTGCGGATGAAGCGGCGGCCGAGCAGCAGCGCGATGGCGGCCGACAGCAGCAGGAAGGTCAGGAACACCAGCACCGTCAGCCGCTGCCGCGCATGCAGCGGGGCCAGCGCCTCGGCGACGTCGATCTTGACCACCATGCCCCAGCCTAGGGCCGGCAGGTGGCTCCAGTTGGCGACCACCGCGGCGCCCGAATAGTCGTCGGCAATGCCGCGCCCGTTGGCGCCGGCCAGCGCCAGCTGCATCGGGGCGCCCAGTTGCGCATCCTCGACCAGCTGGGTGAACGGGGCGCCGGCCAGGCGGGCCAGCGGCACCGTATACCGCACCTGCGCGCCTTCGCGCACGGCCATCACCGTCTCGCCGCTGAGGCCCAGGCCGGTGCGGTCGGCGACCACCGGCATCAGCGTCGCCAGATCGACCTGCAGGGCCAGGGCGCCGATCGCCTTGCCGCGATCGAGCACCGGCGCCACGGCGAAGGCGGCGATCTGGCCGTTCGACGGGGCGTAGGGGGCGAAACGGGTGAGGTCGATGCTGAGGAAAGTCATCGCCTGGCGAAAGCCGCTGGCCAGGCTGCTGTCGCGGTAGACCCCGTGGCGCAGGTTGGTACCCAGCTCCGCTTCGCCGCGCAGCGAGAAGACGACGTTGCCGGCGGCGTCGATCAGCAGCACGTCGTGGTAGCTGCCGTGGTCGCCGAGCGCCGCCAGTTCGGCGCGGGCCCTGTCGCTGACGGTGCCGTCGGCGCGCGGCTGCGACAGGGCCAGCAGCGCATCGCGCAGGTCGGGCTGGGTGGCGTAGAGGCGGGCGTCGGCCAGGCGCTCGTTGAGGTACTGGTCGATCTGCTGCGTCTTCTTGTCGGCGATCGAGGCGATGTTCTGCAGCACCGTCGTCGACAGCGCCTGTTCGAAGGTATGCAGGTAGAACCAGGCCAGGCCGGCCAGCGGCAGCAGGGCGACGATCAGGAAGCCGAGCGCGAGGCGGATGCCGAGGCTCAACTGCTTCATGGCGCCAAGC
The DNA here is from genome assembly GCA_036376995.1 of Azonexus sp. GTDB lineage: Bacteria > Pseudomonadota > Gammaproteobacteria > Burkholderiales > Rhodocyclaceae > Azonexus. The sequence continues at coordinate 5,787 of DASUZG010000420.1, forward strand.
TCCCGGTCAGCGGCCGCAGGCGTTCGTTCCACTCGGCACGGCTGCGGTAGGGCGGGAAGGGCGCCGGGCGCACCGGCTTCTCGGACAGTTCGGTCGTCGTGAACTGGCCGTCGCGGCCGGCGTGGCCGACATAGACGCGGCGCCAGCGGTGACGGCTGGCTGCGTCGAGGGCGACGATGCCGGACGGACCGGCCAGGTTGACCCGGCCGAGGGCGCGATTGACCTGTTCCGGTTCGGGCGTGCCGGCCTCGCGCACTGCCGCGGCCCACAGGCGGATGGCTTCGTGGCTGCTGAGCAGCGGGTCGCTGAGCACGCGCCCGGCGCCGAAACGCGCGCGGAAATGGGCGACGAACTGGCGGTTGGCGTCGTTGTCGAGGCTCTGGAAATAGCCCCAGACCGCGTAGTGCTCGGGATGGAAATGCGCGCTGCCCAGCGCCTGCAGTTCCGGTTCGGCGACGCTGAACGAGACCACCGGGATGCGGCCGAGCCCGGCCGCGGCCAGGGCGGCGAAGAAATGCCGGTTGCTGTCGCCGTTCAGCGTGTTGAAGATCACGTCCGGAGCCTGGCGGCGGATCTCCTCGGCGACGGCGGCGAAGTCGCCGGCGGTCATCGGCAGGTAGCGTTCGCCGACGACGCTGCCCTCGCCGCCAGCGACCTGGTCGCGGATCAGCAGGTTGGCGGCGCGCGGAAACAGGTAGTCGGAGCCGAGCAGGTAGACGCGCCGGCCGAAGCGCTCCAGCGCCCAGCGGGCGCCGGGAATGACCTGCTGGTTGGGGGCGGCGCCGAGATACACGATGTGCGGCGACAGTTCCATGCCTTCGTACTGCAGCGGGTAGAACAGCAGGTGCTGCCGGCCTTCGACCACCGGCCGCACGGCCTGGCGGCAGGACGAGGTCCAGCAGCCGAACAGCGCGCTGACCTGCTCGTCGCCGATCAGGCGGCCGGCTTCGAGGGCGGCGTGGGTCCAGTCGGAGCGGCTGTCGGCGACGCGCATCTCGAGCGGCCGGCCGAGCAGGCCGCCGGCGGCGTTGATCTCGTCGACCGCCAGTTGCAGCGCATCGACCAGGCCGCGCTCGCTGTCGGCCATGACCCCGCTCAGCGCGTGGATGACGCCGATGCGGATCGGTTCCGGCGCCGGCCGGCGAAGCGCGAAGAAAGTACCGGCCAGCGCGACGGCGAGCAGCAGGAAGAGCAGCGGACGAAGCTTGAAAACTGGCATGACGGACGGCGGGCGGGAATTTGCCGATTATGCCAGTTTCGCCATTGCGGCAGCCGGGAGGCGAGAAAGTTTCAGGAAAACCAGTTTTCGATCAGGCCGGCCACCGCTGCCGGCTGGTCGTGGTGCAGCATGTGGTCGGCCTCGTCGATCCATTCTTCGCGCACGTTGGCGAAGCAGGCGCGGCGCGCTTCCCAGTCGCCGGGGCGGTTGGCGTAGTCGCGCACGATCCACGACTGGCGGCCGGCGACCCACAGCACCGGGCAGCGCACCGCGCGCCAGATGCTCATCGATTCCTCGAGGCGGAACAGGTAGGGCGACATCGCCTTGTGCCACGGGTCGCCGTTCCAGATCACGCCGTGCCGCTGCTCGCCAGCGCGCGTCGTGCCGTCGCCGATGCGGGCCAGGTGGCGCGACAGGAAGTCGGCCCGTTCGGGCGTCAGGAAGGGATCGCTTTTCAGCAGCCGGCGGGCGAAGGCGGCGCGATCCGGGTAGGCGTGCAGGCGCGGCGGATTCTTCAGTTCGCCCAGCCACTGGCGGTAGCGTTCGGCCGCCATGTCCGGCGTCGTCGGCGCGATGCCGAAGCCTTCGAGCGACACCAGGCGCGCCACGCGCTCGGGGCGGATGCCGGCATAGAGGCCGGCCAGGATGCCGCCCATGCTGTGGCCGGCCAAGGCCAACTGGCCGTCCGGCGCGTAGCGGTCGACGATGGCTTCGAGGTCGCCCAGGTGCTCGGCGAAGAAGTAGGGGCGGTTGAGCCATTGCGACGGGCCGAAACCGCGCCAGTCGGGGGCAACGATGTTCCAGTCGCGCTGCAGTTCGTCGACGACGAATTGCCACGAGGCCGAGACGTCCATCCAGCCGTGCAGCAGGAACAGCGTCGGCGCTGCCGGGTCGCCCCAGCGGCGGATGTGCAGGCGGACGGACGGGAGGTCGAGGAATTCGGAACGGGACGGGCGCATGGGGCGGCGGGCGAAAAGGCAGGCGGCGATTCTAGCAGCCGGGCCGGAGGCGTCCGGCTCAGGTCAGTGCGCCGGCTGCCGGGGTGGCCGGCCGGGTGGCCGCTGGCAGCGGGCCGGCGCGGCTGCGCAGGGTGACGGCCAGCACGGCGCTCAGCAGCGCCGCGGCACCCAGATTGTGGGCGACGGCCAGCGGCAGCGGCAGGGCCAGCAGCACGTTGGCAATGCCCAGCCCCAGTTGCAGCCCGAGCAGGGCCAGCAGGGCAGCGCCCCAGCGCCGCTGGCCGCTCCGCAGCAGGCGGGCCGCCAGCGTGCCGACGGCGAGCAGCACCAGTACGGCGCCGAGCCGGTGGGCCAGGTGGATGGCGGTCAGCGCGGCGGCCGGCAGCAATTCGCCCTGCGCGGTGTAGCCGAGGTCGCGGTGCAGGCTGAAGGCCTGGGCGAAATCGGCCGGCGGCAGCCATTGGCCCTGGCAGAACGGGAAATCGGCGCAGGCCAGGGCCGCGTAATTGCTGCTGACCCAGCCGCCCAGCGCGACCTGGCCGATCACCGCGAGCAGCGCCACGACGGCCGGGCGGCGCACGGCCGGCGCGAAGGCGGCGGCGGCCGTGCCGCGCAGCGCCAGAGCCACGAGCAGGGCCAGCGTGCCCATGCCGCCCAGCAGGTGCAGGGTGACCACCAGCGGCTTCAAGAGCAGCGTCACCGTCCACATGCCGAGCGCTGCCTGCAGGCCGACCAGGCCGAGCAGCACGGTCGGCAGGGCCGGCGACTGGCGGCCGCGCAATTCCGCCCGCCAGGCCAGCAGGCACACGGCGAGGATCAGCAGGCCGAGGCTGCCGGCGGCATAGCGGTGGATCATCTCCTTCCACGCCTTGCCGGCATCGAGCGGCTGGCGTGGATAGGCCGCAACGGCTGCCTGCTGCTCGTGGGCGCTTTCCGGCACGCCGAGCAGGTGGCCGTAGCAGCCGGGCCAGTCCGGGCAGCCGAGGCCGGCGTCCGACAGCCGCACGTAGGCGCCGAGGCCGATCACGACGACGGCCAGCAGCGTGGCGGCGAGCAGCAGGCGACGGTAGAGGCGCATGGCTCAGACGAGCAGC
>DASUZG010000421.1:0-2234 GCA_036376995.1 Azonexus sp.
AACCGCTAGTTGCGAGGCACTTCGCGGCATCCAACTAAACGGTCAAGCGAAACGCGTTTTATGTGTATATGACATGGCAGAGAAGCACAATCCTGCTCATGGTGAAATGCATCAGTCTCAATACGTAATCGAAGAAGCTGACCAGCCAGAACTCCGCGCAGAAATCTTCAAGCTATTTAATGAAGGCGTTCACACACAACCCAAGGATTATCGTGGTGGCCTCGTCCTCTCTGGCATTTAACGCTTGCTGATTCGGAATCACCAAGACTGAAGTAGACACACTTCGGGCTGTTAGGCCGGTTATTGGCGCATTACTGCCAAAGCTCGAATTCGGGTCCAAGGTCTGCAACGGCCGAACATCAGCCTGTCACTCATCTCTCAACAGAGCGATGAGTGATGCCACCTTCCCGCCCCAGATATCCCGCCCGAATCCGCTCCATCCTTTCCCGATTCACCCCGAAATCTTCGCTGCCCAGCCGGCTCGCGCTTCGGATTTCGATCACGCCGGCTTGGGGATTAACCCAAAATTCCAGGTCGTCGACGAAGCGGAGCCAGCGCGTGTGGGCTTCGGCGCGCAGGTAGTCGGGATGCTGCTCAATGAGGGTGATTTCGGGCATGGCGCTTAGCTTCGCCTTGAGGGCTTCCAGCGAGGCGGTGGGGTCACCGCCGATGAAGCGCAGTGGGGCGATCTGGGCGTAGTCGCGCTGCGGGTGGCCGGGGTGCAGCATGGCCTGGCTGCTGACGCTGTTGCGGGTCGGTGAGGGCGGTTTGAGGCGGCCGTCGGTGATGCCGAGATCGGTCGGCGGATGGCCGGCGAACAGGCCGAAACGGGCGCCGATCAGGATCAGCGCCACTAGGGCGAACAGGGCAAGCAGGCTGTAAAGGGCGATTTTCATCGGGCGGGCGCGGTCGGGCTGGCTAGAGTGCGACCGGGTGGCCCGCCGGCAGTTCCCGGGGCTGGGCACCTCAGCCTTAAAGTCCGTCCGCCAGGCGCTGGTCGGGAAAGACGGCGACGCCGGTTTTACCCCGTGGGTGGCACACCGGACGTTTAGCCCGATCGGCGCTTTCTTGCTGGAGCCGCCGCCCGGACTAGCCTGCGCAATCCCAGAAGGCCCGGCTTATTTGCGCCACTTCGCCCATGGGTCGGCATCATTGCCGCTAGCAGCGGTGGAACGCTGCCGACTCGTCCTGCCCGAATCCGCCCGCTTGCCGGCTTCGGCGTCGTGAGCCGCGGCTTTTCTGGCCCGCTTCTCGCGCAGCCGCTCGGCATCTTCCAGGCTCAATACTGCCGGCTCGCCGGGGGTTTGATCCGGGGGCACGATACGGTCGCGGGGCGGCAGTTCGAACTGCTCGGCCGACGCCCGCGGCAGGCTCTTGAACTGGTACAGATAGAAGGCTTCGACCTTTTCCCGCGCCCAATCCGTTTTTTTCAGGAATTTGACGCTGGAATCGATATTCGGCTTGTTGTTGAAGCAATTGATATTCAGATAGGCGTACAGAATCTCGTAGCCGTAGTGATCGACGATTTCCGTCAGCAGCTTTTTCAAGCTAAGGCCGTGCAGAGGGTTGTTTTTGTAATCGACTTCGCTGGTCATGTTGCTGCTCGAAACGGGGTGGATGAGCGATTGTATCCCCTCCACCCGGTCCTGATTGACCCCGGCAGGCTTACAGCCAGGCCGGCGGGCGCTTGTCGAGGAAGGCGGCAATGCCGTCCTTGGCTTCGTCGGTGGCGCGCTGGCGGGCGATGCGCTGGGCGGTTTCCTCGCTGATGGCTTCGTCGATGGGCTGGCCGTGCACCGCCGAGATCAGGTCCTTGGCCGCCTTCTGGGCGTGCGGGCCGCCTTGCAGCAGGGCTTCGGCGAGCTGGCCGACGCAGGCGTCGAGCGCGTCGGCGGCGACGACGTCACCAACGAGGCCGATGGCCAGGGCGCGCTGGGCGGTGATGCGCTCGGCGCTCTGGAAGTAGCGCAGGGCGTGGCGCGGGCCGATGGCGCGCAGCACGTAGGGGCTGATGGCCGAGGGGATGATGCCGAATTTGACTTCGGAGGTGGAGAACACCGCGTCGGCGCTGGCCACGGCCATGTCGCAGGCGGCGGTCAGGCCGGTGCCGCCGCCCAGCGCGGCACCCTGGATACGGGCGATGGTCGGCTTCTTCATGCCGGCCAGCGTGCGCAGCATGCCGGCGAAGCGGCGGGCGTCCTCGACGTTCTGCTCGTGCGTGAATTGGGCGGCGC
>DASUZG010000422.1:0-2668 GCA_036376995.1 Azonexus sp.
GCCCGCGCCGGCGTTGCCGAAGGCCTGCCACCGGAACTCGCCGAGCGCCTGGCCCGCCAGACCTGTCTCGGCGCCGCGCTGCAACTCAAGCACGATGCCCGCCCGGCCAGCGCGCTGAAGGCCGCCGTGTGCAGCCCGCGCGGCACCACCGAAGCCGGCCTGGCCGCCATGGAAACCCCGGACGGCCTGCCTCGCTTCATTGCCGCCGGTGTCGCGGCCGCCCACCGGCGCGCCCGCGAACTGGCCGCCGCCTGAATTGACCGGAGCACGACATGCACAAACTCGACCACATCGATCTCGCCATCCTCGCCGCCCTGCAGGCCGACGGACGCATCACCAACGTCGCCCTGGCCAAGCAGGTCGGGCTGAGCCCGACGCCCTGCCTGGAGCGCGTCAAGTCGCTCGAAGCCGACGGCCTGATCACCGGCTACGCCGCCCGCCTGTCGGCGCCGGCGCTCGGCCTCGGGCTGACGGTGTTCGTCCAGATCGCCATCGAGCGCACCTCGCAGCAGGTGTTCGCCGATTTCCGCGCCGCCGTGCAGGCCATTCCGGAAATCCAGGAATGCCACATGGTGGCCGGCGGCTACGACTACCTGCTCAAGGTGCGCGTGCCGGACATGGCCGCCTACCGGCATTTCCTCGGCGGGGTGTTGTCCGGCGTGCCGGGCATCCGCGAAACGCATAGCTACCCGGTGATGGAAGAGATCAAGGAAACCGCGGCCCTCGGCCTCGGCCACCTGGTGCGGCCGGAGCAAAGCCATGGCTGACCAACTGATGACGGCCATCCGCCAGGCCTGCCGGCGCCCGGAAGCCGAGTGCGTCAATGCCCTGGTCGGCGAACTCGAAGACCTCACCCGTGATCGGGCCGCGGTACGCCAGAAGGCCACGTCCCTGGTCGAGGCGGTACGCCGGCAGCGCAGCCACGCCAGCGGCGTCGACCACCTGATGCACGAATTCTCGCTGTCGAGCCAGGAAGGCGTTGCCCTGATGTGCCTGGCCGAGGCGCTGCTGCGCATTCCCGACAGCGCCACGGTGGATCGCCTGATCCGCGACAAGATCAGCCACGGCGACTGGAAAGCCCACCTCGGTGGCAGCCCGTCGCTGTTCGTCAATGCCGCGACCTGGGGCCTGATGCTGACCGGCAAGCTGGTCGCCCCGCACAGCCAGGGCGCGCTTGGCAGCGCGCTGACGCGGGTTCTGCTCAAGGGCGGCGAGCCGCTGATCCGCAAGGGCGTCGATTTCGCCATGCGCCTGCTCGGCCAGCAGTTCGTCATGGGCGAGGACATTGAGGCGGCACTGGCGCGCAGCCGCCATAACGAAGCGCGCGGCTACCGCCACTCCTTCGACATGCTCGGCGAAGCGGCGCTGACCGCAGCCGATGCCGAGCGCTACTGCCAGGCCTACGAAACGGCCATCCACGCCATCGGCCGTGCCGCCGCCGGGCGCGGCATCCAGGACGGGCCGGGCATCTCGGTCAAGCTGTCGGCGCTGCACCCGCGCTACAGCCGCAGCCAGAAGGCGCGCGTGCTGGCCGAACTGCTGCCGCGCCTGAAGCGCCTGATGCGGCTCGCCCGCGACTACGACATCGGCTTCAACATCGACGCCGAGGAAGCCGACCGCCTCGAACTCTCGCTCGACCTGCTCGGCGAACTGGCCGGCGACCCGGAACTCGCCGGCTGGGCCGGCATGGGTTTCGTCGTCCAGGCCTACCAGAAGCGCGCCCCCTTCGTCATCGACTGGCTGATCGCCCTGGCCCGCCGCCACAAGCGGCGCCTGATGATCCGCCTGGTCAAGGGCGCCTACTGGGACAGCGAGATCAAGCGTGCCCAGGTCGAGGGCCTGACCGACTACCCGGTCTATACCCGCAAGCCGCATTCCGACCTCGCCTACCTGGTCTGCGCCGGCCGCCTGCTCGCCGCCGGCGACGCGGTCTTCCCGCAATTCGCCACGCACAATGCGCATACCCTGGCGACGGTGGCCGAAATGGCCCGCGCCCGCGGTGTCGAGGATTACGAATTCCAGTGCCTGCATGGCATGGGCGAGCCGCTCTACGACAACGTCGTCGTTGGCACCGATTTCCACCGCCCGTGCCGCATCTACGCTCCGGTCGGCACGCACGAGACGCTGCTGCCCTACCTGGTGCGCCGGCTGCTGGAAAACGGCGCCAACTCGTCCTTTGTGAACCGCATCGTCGACGAGGCGGTGACCATCGCCCAGCTCATCGAGGACCCGCTCGACCAGGTGCGCCGCCACGGCCCCGGACCGCATCCGGCCATTGCCCTGCCGCCAGCGCTGTACGGTCCGCTGCGGCGCAATTCGGCCGGCCTCGACCTGGCCGACGAAGACAGCATCGCCGGCGTGCAGCGGGCGCTCGCCGGCCTGGCCGGACGCCGCTGGCAGGCGGTGCCGCTGGTCGCCGGCCTGAGCGCCAATGGCCCGGCGCAGCCGGTGCGCAATCCGGCGCGACACAGCGATGTCGTCGGCGAAGTGATCGAAACCGACGCCGCCAGCATCGAGCGGGCGCTGGCCAATGCCGCCGCGGCCAGCGCCGGCTGGCATGCGACGCCGGCGGCGACGCGCGCCGCCATCCTACTCAATGCCGCCGACCTGCTCGAAGCCGAGCGCCTGCCGCTCATCAGCCTGTGCCTGCGCGAAGCCGGCAAGACCT
>DASUZG010000423.1:0-6204 GCA_036376995.1 Azonexus sp.
CCAGCACAGCCCGGTGAGCCTTGGTGCACCGAACCAGCGTTTCGCTGCTGGCGTCCAGGATATCGATGCGCAGCTTGTTCACTTCAGCGGCTCATCCCTCGCGCACGGCGCGTGTTTGGATCGCGAACTGAGCTTGGTGACTCGCCGCCTCACGATTCGCAGCGGTCTGCTGTTGCCCGAAGAGATCGCGTTCCCGGATGCCACGGGAGGCTGCTTCAATGCTGCAGATACATCGCCAGCGCGTTCCGCTTCGCGTCTTGAAACGGCGCATCCTGTCTTCTCTGTGGTGAACTCGGCAGCAGTAGCAGAATCGCATTTTCGGCATTGCAACCTCCCACTCGATCAAAGAACGCAGGAATGCCAGAATGGCCGATGATCGTTGCGAAAAAATGACAGGGATGCGTCGCCCACCGAGGGATGGTGACTATTAGAGAGCAGCATTCTTTCGAGGCGACGTTCAGGGCGATTCAGTATGCGCTGAAGCGCTGCGCCATCTTGTGCTTGCGGAAATAGGCCACGACGAAATCTATGAAAGCCCTGCTCTTTGCTGGCAGCAGCTTTTGCGCCGAGAAGTAGAGCGACAGGGCGCCGGCATCGGCATACCAGGTGGGCAGGACGCGGACGAGCCTCTTGCTGGCGAGATAGGGTTGGGCGTTGACCATGCTGGTGACGGCAATGCCCAAGCCTTGCTCGGCCGCCTCGAGCGAAGCGGCCGGGTCGCTCATGGTCATGCGGATCTGCATGTCGATCGGCATCTGCTCCTTGCGGCGAACGTCCTTGCTGTTGATCAGCGCCCACGGGCGGATGCGCCCAGTTTGCGGCGAACGAATGAAAATGCCGACATGCTGCTTGAGCTGCTCCGGATGCGTGATTGCCGGTCGGTCGGCAAGGTAGGCATCGGCAGCGACCAGAACGATGTGCGCCGGCGCCAGTTCGCGGGCAACCACGCCGGGCGGGAGCTCGAAACCGCCGCCGATTGCGGCGTCAAAGCCCTCGGCGATCAGGTTGACCTGACGATTGTCAAAGTGCCAATCGGGCACGATGGCCGGGTGCAGGGCGAGAAAATCGCGGAGCAGAGGCACGATGAACTCGCGTCCGAAGGCGTTGCCCATGCTGACCTTCAGTGTGCCGGCGGCTTGTCCTTCGGCATCGGCCAGGTTGGCGACCGCGTTCTGTATGGTTGCCAGGCTGCCGCTGACCTCGACCAAGAAGCGCGTGCCGGCTTCGGTCAGGCGCAGGCTGCGCGTGCTGCGCTGGAACAGCCGTATGCCCATACTGGCCTCCAGCCGGGCCACGTTCTTGCCGACAGCGGCAGAGGTCAAACCCAGTCGTCGTGCCGCTTCGGAGAAGCTGCCGGCTTCCGCGCTGCGGACGAAGCACTCGATGCTTCCCAAGGTTTCCATGCGCTTTTCAGGCCAAATCTAGCCTGCCTATTTAAAACTATTGGTTTAAAAATAATATATGGATTAACGGCTTATCACCATGCAATGATCGGCGGATAGTTTGCTCCATGGCGCAGCGATATCGCGAGGCCAAATCACCCAAGGAGAAACATCATGTCGAAGCAAGCGCAAAACGTACAAGCTCAAGTCAATCATCTGGCCGGCAAGGTTGCCTTCGTTCAGGGCGGTTCCCGCGGCATTGGCGCTGCTATTGCCCGGCGGCTAGCCCGCGACGGTGCCGCCGTCGCGCTGACCTACGCCAGCTCGGCCGACAAGGCACAGGAAGTCGTCAAGGAGATCGAAGCCGCCGGCGGTCGCGCCATCGCGATCAAGGCCGACAGCGCCGATGCCGTCCAGATCAAGGCAGCCGTGCAGGCGGCAGCCGACACCTACGGCAAAATCGATATCCTGGTAAACAATGCCGGCGTGCTGGCCTTGGGCAATGTCGCCGAAGCGGAGATTCCGCTCGAAGACATTGATCGCACCCTGGCCGTGAATGTGCGCAGCGTGGTCGTCGCCTCGCAGGCGGTGGTCAAGCACATGGACAAGGGCGGACGCATCATCACCATCGGCAGCACCAATTCCGACCGCATGCCTTTCCAGGGCGGCTCGGTGTACGCCATGAGCAAGGCCGCCATCGTCGGTCTGACCAAAGGCCTGGCACGCGATCTCGGTCCGCTCGGCATTACCGTCAATAACATTCAGCCCGGCCCGATCGACACCGAAATGAATCCGGACAGCGGGGATTTTGCGCAGACCTTGAAGGGGCTGATGGCACTGCCGCGTTATGGCACGGTGGAAGAGGTGGCAAGCTTCACGGCTTACCTTGCCGGCCCCGAGGCGGCCTACATCACCGGCGCCAGCCTGCTGATCGATGGCGGTTTTTCAGCCTGATCTTTGTAAGTCATGCAGAACAAAATCCAGCCTCGGCTGGATTTTTTTATTCTGGATTGCAGGATGGCCATAGCCGAGATCGAGCCCGGTTGGCTCTCGTAGTCACATTGGACGCGGGTTTTTGCTTCCTGGGCGATCGTCCGGACACCCCAAAAAAAATAGCCAACCGCCGAAGCGGTTGGCTTGTCGGCCGCTCGCGCCAGCGGCGCGACCCGGGCGCTGATTACTGCATCAGGCCCATGACCAGCTGGGACATGCTGCTGCTCTGCTTGAGCATCGAGGTACCGGCTTGCATCATCATCTGCTTGGCGGTCATGTTGGCCGATTCGCTGGCGTAATCGACGTCCATGATGCGGCCGCGGGCTTGGGCGGCGTTCTGGCTCATGTTGCCGAGGTTGTTATTGACGTGGTCGAGGCGGTTGGCGCCGGAGCCGAGCTTGGCGCGCAGTTCGCCGACGGCGTCGATGGCGGTGTTGGCCAGGCCGATGGCGGTGTTGGCCACCACGCCGCTGGCGGCGACGTCACCAGCCTTGAGGGCGGTGATGGCGGTGTTCAGCGCGGTCATCTGGGCGGAGGCGTCGAAAGCCATCGTTTCGGCGGCGTCGGAACCAATCTGGAAGGTGATCGAAGCAGCCAGCGTGCCGCCGGTGAGCAGGGCCTGACCGCCGAACTTGGTGTTCGTCATGATGTTGGTCAGTTCGTTGCCCAGTTCGGTGAATTCGGCGTCCAGCGCGGCACGGTCGGTGGTGGTGGCGGTGCCGTTGGCGCCTTCGGTGGCCAGATCTTTCATGCGCAGCATGATGTTGGAGACTTCGTCCAGGGCGCCTTCGGCGGTCTGCAGCATGGAGATGCCGTTCTGGGTGTTGCGCTGGGCAACGGTCATGCCGCGGATCTGGGCATTCAGGCGGGTGGCGATCTGCAGGCCGGCGGCGTCGTCCATCGCGGAATTGACGCGATAGCCCGTACCCAGGCGGGTCAGCGAGGTGGACAGGGCGGTCTGGGTGCGGCCCAGGGAATTCTGGGTGGAGAGGGAGGCGGCGTTGGTATGCAGGCTCAGCATGATGTTGCTCCTATCGGTAATCGTTGGGTTGCGGGCAACGATTTGCTGCCCTCAACCTTACAAGGCGACCGCTATCGGCAGCGGCTTAAACAAAATTTCGCCGCGTTTAAAAAAAATACTGAAAAACCCGTATTTCTCGCGACCCGGAAAGCACTGCCGATTTGCGCGATAATTCGCCCCGCCGCCAGATCCCTGGCGGCATCGTCAGGCAACGAGAGAGCACCAGCTGTTCATGAAACAACACGCGCCCGAGGCGGGCCCGCAGACCGCAGTCGTTATCCAGCAGGCGTCCGTGACGGACTCCCGCCGCAACGCCCCCCTGTGTCTGCTGACCTTTCACTCGCCCGACGGGTCGAGCCAGGAATGCATGGCGGAACTGACCGCCCTCGCCCGCCCCCTGGCGCTGGCCAAGCGGCGCGTCCTGATCCATTTCGCCGGGGTAAGCAGCATCGATGCGGCCCGTCCGCAGCGCCTGCCAGCCAACGTGGAATTGCTCGAAGCCAGCGCGATGACGGCCGACGGCCTCAACTACCGCGGGCGCAAGATGTCGTCCGCCTGTGAATTCGGCAAACCCGCCGCATGCGGGAAAACGGAACTGTCCCCGACCGAGGCGACCGTCATCCGGATTCTCAACTTCGTTCGCAGCAATGAGGATGTCGGCCTGATCAGCCAGGCGGTCAAGCAGGACCCGGGCTTGCTGCACAACCTGCTGCGCTACCTCAACTCGGCGAGGATGTTCTTCAACACGGTCAATGGCGGCTTTCGCAACATCGAGCAGGCCATCATGTTCATGGGCTACCGGCAGTTTTCCCGCTGGCTCTCCCTGTACCTGCTGCACGCCGCAGTCGAGGCCTCGATGCCGGCGCTCTACCTGGCCTCCATCGTGCGTGCCCGGCAGATGGAAATCCTGGCCAAGCCGGCGGGCTTCACCAGCAAGCACCACGACCGCATTTTCATAACCGGCGTCTTCTCGCTGCTGCACGAAATCACCGGGCTGCCCATGGCGGCGATCCTGGAGTCGCTGGAACTCGACGCCCCAGTGCGCGATGCGCTGCTCGAAGGCAGCGGCGACTACGCCCCGCTGCTTGCTCTGGCCGCGGCCGGCCAAGGCGGTGCGCCGGCGGAATTGAGCCGCCGCATCGCGGCGGTCGGGGTGTCGGCCCGGGAAGTCAATCTCGCCTTGCTCAAGGCGATCCAGTTCGCCTCCGACTTCGACTAGCAGGCAGCCCGGCGTCGCCGGTCGGCGCTAGTGGTGTTCGCGATTGAGCTTGGCGATGACCCGCCCGAGGACGGCAATGTCCTGCCCCCCGGCCTGATCGACCGCCGTGAAACGCTCGCGCGGCATCGTTTCGGCAGGAAAGACGGGATTGTCGCAGAGCACGTCGATCTGGCCATCGAGGCGGATGCGCAGGCGGCGCAGCATCAGGCTGCTGCCGATGCGCAGCGCGAAGACGGCGCCCGACTGGATTTCCGTATCCGACAGATCGAAGAAGATCCGGTCGTTGGGTTCGGCATAGCCGCTCATCTCGCGGCCGACCACGCGCAGCACGCCGATCGGCCGGGTCGCCTCCTCCGGCCCGATGAACGATGACGGAATGTTGATGACGACACTGCCGAAATCCGAGAAGTAGGTCACCGCCGTGGCCGGATCGGAATTGATCTCTTCGCCGCCGATCGGGCAGCGGCCCAGCAGTTCGTCGAGGGAACAGGAAAACGAGTCGCACAACAGGAACAGGTCGTCGACATCGGGCATGCCGGCGCCGGACAACCAGCGGTGGGCGGTACTGACCGGGCGGTTGACCAGCCTGGCGAAGGCCTGCAGGCGGCCGTGGTTGGAGGCCGGCAGGCCGTGACGGTCCAGCAGTTCATTCAGGGCCCCGGCGAATGCTCGGCGGGTCTGGTGTTGCGAGGACTTCATGTGGCCTGCGGTAACCGATGCGCTGGGGAGAAGTGGCGAATTATAGGGGGTCTGTAGATTAAACATTCTCGCTCAACAAGAAATTACGCTTCGGTTTTTTGGGAACAAGAACCCACCGCCCGAGCGCGATGTGTGCTCCACGGGGGGCCGCACGGACAGTGGGCGGCCAGGCCTGGGGTCGCCGCCTACTGGCTGCCGGCCGACTCCGCCTCGACCCGGTTGCCGCCCTTGCCGCGGGCTGCGCCGAGGGCTTCGTGGGCCCGGTCGAGGAAGCAGTTGCCCGGCTCCTGGAAGCCGTGCCGGGCGACGCCCATGCTGACGGTGACGATGGCGCGCGGATCGTCGATGCCGAAATCGTGGGCGGCGATGCCCTGGCACAGCCGTTCAGCCACTTCGAGGGCGTTTTCGAGCGGGCAGTCGCGCAGCTGGATCATGAACTGATCGGCACCCCAGCGCGACACCGGATCGGTTCCGCGTACCGACTTCCTGGCCAGCTCGGCCACGCCCTGCAAAATCTGGTCGCTGGCGTTACGCCCCAGCAGGTCGGCCATCCGCACGAACTTGTCGACTTCGAGGAGGATCAGCGAAAGCGGTTCGCGCGAACGATTGGTTTCCAGCAAGGCCTGCTGGAAAATGAATTCGTAGGCCGGGCGGTTGATCAGGCCGGTCAGCGTATCGACCGCGGCCGTATTGTTCAGGCGCCGCCGGTAGCGCCTGACGGTGGTGACGACGGTGATCAGGACCAGGCCGCTGGCCACGCTGCCCAGCGCTAGGTTGATCAGCAGCGCCTGCTGCACCGCGGCGATGCCGCGCTCGCTCTGCTCGACCACCAGGAACCAGCGCAGTTCGGGAATCAGGCGGGTCGTCACGTACACCGTCGATTCGCCGTC
>DASUZG010000424.1:0-3581 GCA_036376995.1 Azonexus sp.
ATTGCAACGGATCAGGAAGGGCACGGTCAGCGCGCCGCCGCCGATGGCCGCCAGGCTGGAAATGCCGCCGATCACCGCGCCGACGGCGGCCAGGCCGAGCCGGCCGGGCAGGCGCCGCCCGGGCGGCGGCCGGAAATTGGCGACCATCTGCACAGCGACGAAGAGCATGAAGGCGACGAAGAACATCGCCAGCGAGCGCGACGAAACGCGCGCCGCCAGTTGGGCGCCGAGCAGCGTACCGCCCAGCACGCCCGGCGTCAGGCCGCGCAGCGCCGGCCACAGCACGGCGCCGTGCGCATGGTGAGCGCGCAGGCTGGACAGCGACGTGAACAGGATGGCCGCCATCGACGTGCCGAGCGCCAGGTGCAGCACCTCACCTGCCGAAAAGCCCAAGCCTGCGAAGATCATGCCCAGCACCGGCACGACGACGACGCCGCCGCCGACGCCGAGCAGGCCGGCGAAAAAGCCGGCCACGGCGCCGGTCGCCAGGTAGGCGAGCAGGGCGTCGACCGGAATCATCGGGAAGGCCTCGGACGCATCAGACGCAGCTCTCGACCCAGCGGACGATGCCGTCGAGGCTGCGGAAATCGTCGCTGGCGCGGACCGGCACGGCCGGCGCCAATTCGGCGAACAGCCGGGCCAGCGCATTGCCGGGGCCGATTTCGAGTACCGCGTCGGGCTGCATTTCGAGCACCGCCTGCTGGCAGGCCGCCCAGTCGAGCGGCGTGCAGATCTGCCGGGCCAGCGCGGCCAGTGCCCCTTGCCGGCGGCGCGCCGGCGTCGCGTCGATGGCGCTGAACACCGGGAAAGCCAGCCGGCCGTCGGACAGCGCCGCCAGCCGGGCCGCGAAAGCTTCGGCCGCCGGGGCCAGCCGCGGCGTATGCGAGGGCGTGCGGACAGCCAGCGACACCAGCCGGCTGGCGCCGGCCGCGGCGAACGCCGCCGTCGCCGCCACAATGCCCGCTTGCGGCCCGGCCACGACCACGTGGCGCGGCGAATTGCGGATCGCGACGGCCAAGCCGCAGGCCTCCGCCCGTTCGGCGACCTGCACCTCGTCGAGCCCCAGCACCGCGAGCATGCCGTGCTCGCCGGCCGCCGCATCGTCCATCAGCGCCGCCCGCTCGGCGGCCAGCCCCAGGCCGGTTTCGGCGTCGAAAGCCCCGGCCGCGCAGCAGGCGGCTAGCTCGCCCAGCGAATAGCCGGCAGCGCACACGGGCCGCGGCAAGCACGGCTGCAATTGCCGCCACAGCAGCATCTGCTGGGCGAAGATCAGCGGCTGGGCCAGGCCATTGCGGGCCAGTGCCTCCGGCCCGGGCGGCGGCTCGCTGGCGGCGAGGCCAGGCAGCGCCCGGGCGGCCGCCGGTCGCCAGGCCGCGTCCAGCCCGTCGGCGACCTGAAGCCAGTGCTCGGGGCGCAGGCCGCCCTGACCGCTGAACAGCAGCGCCAGCCGCATGCTCAGGCCCCGCCGTCCAGTTCGGCCAGGAACAGCGTCACGCCGAGCAGGTCGGCGCTGCCGCCCGGGCTCAGCCGGCCGGCGACGAATTCGCGGTCGATGGCGGCGGCGTGATCGCGCCAGCCGGCCACCTGGACGCCGCCGGCGGCCAGGAAACCGCCGGCCAGCCGGCGGGCGCAGGCCAGGCCTTCGCGGCCGCCGCGCCACAGCAGGTTGGTGTCCTCCAGCTCGGCGATCAGCGCGAACAGCGCCTCGACCGCCGCCAGTTCGGCGTCGCCGGTCGCCGCCAGCGCGGCGCGGTAGGCCGGCAGACCGACTTCGGTTGCGGCCGGGAAGCCGCTCGCCGCTTCCAGCCGCGCGCCGCCGCTGCCGTAGCGGCGGGCGACGGCCAGGCCATGGCTGGCAGCGCCCGTCGCGGCGCCGCCGCTGGCCAGGATCTCGCCGCCCCAGGCCGCGCGCACGGTCGCACAGACGGCGGCGGCGGCCGGTACCGCGCCGTCGGCCAGCAGCCGGCCGGCCCCCGCGCACAGCAGGCCAAGATTGAAGATCGCGCCGCGGTGGGTGTTGATGCCGCCGGTCGCCGCCAGCATCGCCGTCTCGGCCGCGATGCCGAGGTCCTGCAGCGCTGCGAAGTCCGGGCGCTGGCGGCCGCAGGCGGCGATGGCCGGGAAATAGCCGCGCAAGGCGTTGAGGCTGCGCAGGAAGGTCCGGAAATCCATGTCGGCGTGGCTGCCGTTGCCGTCCGGCGTGACCAGGCCGGGCTTCGGGGCCAGCGCCACTTCGCGGTACAGGCCGCGGATTGCCAGCCGGCCGAGCCGGGCGTCGTCCGCCGCCGCGAACGGCAGTTCCGGCAGCGCCAGCCGGTCGGCCCCAGCCCGGCGGTCGGGCGACAGGATATTCATGCGAAGGCGCTCATCGGCTCGCCGGCCGGCTGCGGAATTTGATCCGCTGCCGCCAGCCCGGCCAGCCAGGTCGCCAGCGGCCACAGCGCCGGCGCCCCCTCGCCCTTGACCAGCACCGGCCGGTCCGGCTGGTCCAGCGCCCCGGCGGCTTCGCACCAGGCGACGGCCCAGCCGTCGGGGCGGCGCAATTCGCCATCCAGCCGGCAGGGCAGCCGGGCGGCGGCGCACTCGAAGGCGGCCAGCGCCGCCGCGACCTGGCTGCGGTCGGCGACGTCGCAGATCAGGTCGATATCCGAATCGGCATGGCGGAAAGCCTCGCCGCTCAGCGCCTCGGCGGCCAGCGAGCCATAGATGCCGAGCCGGGCGCCGCAGCCGCCGATGGCCAGGTCGAGCTCGAGCAGCACGGCCGCCATGGCCGGCGGCAGCGGCGCCAGGCAGGGCCGGACGGCAATCGGTGGGCGAACCGCGGCGATCCGCTCCGGCGCGACCCGGATCGTCAGGCGCTGCCGATTGAAGGCCAGCGACAGGCTCAGGCCGAGCTGGACCCGGTCGTCGCCGTCGGGCTGGCGCGCCGCGACCAGCGGCCGGCCGGCCGCGATCCAGTCGGCGGCGGCCTGCCAGGCCGGGCTGCCGGACGCCGCGCAGGGCGTCGCAAAATCGGTATCCGTGCGCAGATAGACCCGGTCGTGGCGGCGCATGTCAGGCCGCCTTTCCCTGGACTGCCTGCGCCACACCGAATGCCAGCGTCCGGCCGCCGCGCTCGAGGCCGGCCGCCATGCGCCAGTCAGCCGCCGGCTGGGCGGCGCGGGCGTCGGCCAGCGCGCTCTCCAGCACCGTGGCCGACGGCGCCGGCCAGATCGCCTCGATACCACCCATACGACGGTAGTTGTCGGCTCCCGGCGCGAAGATCGGCGACGTTCCGGCCAGTTCGACCAGACGCTCGTGGGCGATCTTGGTGACCCGCGCCATGGCCCGCAGGTCCATGACCCGGACCTGGGCCTCGGCCAGCGCATAGGCCCGGTCGGCCATCAGGCCGAAGGACAGGAAGCCGCCGCTGACGGCGTTGGCGCTGACCAGGCTCAGCGAGGCATGGCCGCGCTTGCGGGCCAGGTCGACGCATTGCGCTAGGTGGGCCAGCGAGCCGTTCAGGCACAGCAGCTCCTGGCCGCGCGACAGCGCCTGGCCGCTGGTATCGACCAGGAAGACCAGCGGCCGGCCGGGGTGGC
>DASUZG010000425.1:0-4802 GCA_036376995.1 Azonexus sp.
GAGGCTGGCCAGCACGTCGGCCAGGCCGATCTGGTGCGGCGACAGCTTGGTGCGGAAGAACTTCGGCACCGCCGCACCGCGCAGCACCACCGGCGTGCCGGCCGGGCGGCCACCGCGCACGCAGTCGACGACGACCAGCAGATCGAGTTCTTCGAGCTGGTCGAGCATTTCCATGCCGCAGGTGCCGCCGTCGATCAGTTCGACCGTTTCCGGCCAGTCGCCGGCGGCGGCCAGCGCCTCGACCACGCGCACGCCGACGCCCTCGTCGGAGAGCAGGATGTTGCCGATGCCGAGTACGACGTTTTTGCTCATCAGTTGTTTGCCGAAAGGAGAAACGAAACCCGGGCAGGATACTCCACCCCGGGATTGTGAACCTTGATCCGCCTCGGCACTAGGCCGCCTTGACCGTCACCACCGGCCGCTGCTCCTCGTCGACCACATGCACGGCGCAGGCCAGGCAGGGGTCGAAGGAATGCACGGTGCGCAGCACTTCCAGCGGCTTTTCGGGATCGGCCACCGGGTTGTCGAGCAGGCAGGCCTCGTAGGCGCCGGGCTGGTCCTTTTCGTTGCGCGGTGCGGCGTTCCAGGTGGTGGGGACCACGCACTGGTAGTTGGCGATCTTGCCGGAGTCGATCACCACCCAGTGCGACAGCACGCCGCGCGGCGCCTCGTGGAAGCCGACGCCCATCTGCTCGCCCTTGGGGAAGACCGGCTTGTTGAAGGTGGCGAGGTCGCCCTTGGCCATGTTGGTGACCAGCAGGTCCCACTGCTTCAACATTTCGTCGGACTGCACCGCACAGCCGACGGCGCGCGCCGCGTGGCGGCCGATGGTCGAATGCATGGCGTCGAGCCCGACCGGCGTGCCGGCGATCGACGACACCAGATCGAGGGCGCCGGTCGCGTACTTCTTGGTCGGCTCGTGGCCGGCGGCCAGCATGTTCAGCACGCGGGCCAGCGGGCCGACCTGCATCGGCTTGCCGTAGAAGGTCGGCGACTTCAGCCAGCTGTATTTGCCGTCGTCCTGGAAGTCGGTGTAGTTCGGCGTCGTCTCGCCCTTGTACGGGTGCAGCGACTGGTTGTTGCCGGCCTTGTAGTCGTACCAGGAATGCTTGATCGCCTCGCTGACGCCGTCGACGAAGTACTGGTCGCCAAAAGTCTTGATCGGCTTGAAGCTGTCCAGCTTGCCGCCCTCGATGTAGCCGCCGGGCAGCGCGAACTGCGTGCCCTTGCCGTCGAGCGGGATGTCCGGCACGCACAGGTAGTCGGTGATGCCGCGGCCGTGCTTGGTCCAGTCGGCGTAGAAGGCGCCGATGGCGGCGACGTCGACCAGATAGACGTTCTTGACGAAGTCGTCGAGTTTCAGCATCCACTCCTTGACCGCCAGCAGGCGCTCGACGGTCAGCACCGACTGGCTGTCCAGCGACAGCGGGTTGGCGACGCCGCCGACGGCGACGTTCTGGATGTGCGGCGACTTGGAACCGAGGATGGCGACGATCTTGTTGGCGTAGCGCTGCACTTCCAGCGCCTGCAGGTAATGCACGACGGCCAGCAGGTTCACTTCCGGCGTCAGCTTCATCGCCGGGTGGCCCCAGTAGCCGTTGGTGAAGATGCCGAGCTGGCCGGTGCCGACGAAGCCCTTCAGCTTCTCCTGCACCTTCTTGAACTCGGCCTTGCTGTTGCCGTTCCAGTTCGACAGGCTCTGCGCCAGCGCAGCGGACTTTTCCGGGTCGGCCTTCAGCGCCGAGACGACGTCCACCCAGTCGAGCGCCGACAGATGGTAGAAATGCACGATGTGGTCATGGATGGCGTGGGCCAGCATGATCATGTTGCGGATGTACTGGGCGTTGACCGGGATTTCCAGCTGCAGCGCGTTCTCCACCGCGCGCACCGAGGCCATCGCATGCACCGTGGTGCACACGCCGCAGATGCGCTGGGTGATCGCCCAGGCATCGCGCGGATCGCGGCCGATCAGGATGTTCTCGACGCCGCGCCACATCTGGCCGGAAGCCCAGGCCTTCTTGACGCGGCCGCCATCGACTTCGACGTCGACGCGCAGGTGGCCTTCGATGCGGGTGACCGGATCGATGGTGACTCGTTTGGACATGTTGTTCTCCTTATCCCTGAATTCAGTGGGCGGCTTCTTCGCGCGGCAGCACGGGAAAACGGCGGGTGATGATGATGTAGCCGAGCACCTCGATGGCGAACATGCCGAAGGTGACCAGCAGTTCGGCGATGGACGGGAAGTAGCTCCAGCCCGGGCCGGTGTCGTAGCCGATCAGAAAGCCGTTGAGGCGCAGCAGGATGCCGCCGAGCATGATGGCGACGCCGGCGACGAACAGCCGGGCCGGGTTGCGGCGGGCGGCGGCGCTGCCGATCAGCAGGTAGGGCGCCAGGAACAGCAGCGTTTCCAGCCAGAAGACGAAGGCTTCCAGCGTCGGCGCGAAAGCCTGGCCGAGCGCACCGCGCAGCGCCAGGTCGGCGACGCGCACGGCGAGGAAGACCGCCAGCGTGCCCAGCATCACCTTGGCCATCGGCTGCAGCAGGTGCATCTCGATCTGCCGGCGGTAGGCCGAGGCGGCGACGCAGGACTCGAACAGCACGATGCCGTAGCCGATGGTGATGGCGCTCAGCAGGTACAGCAGCGGCAGCACCGGCGTCTGCCACAGCGGATGCACCTGCGTGCCCATCACCACCAGCAGCGTGCCGAGCGACGACTGGTGCATCATCGGCAGCAGCGTGCCGAGCGCGATGACGAAGAACAGCACCTTGTTGAGCTTCTTCTTGGCATCGCGCAGGCCGAATTTCTCGAAGAACACCGGCGAGAACTCGAGCCACATCACGATGATGTAGGCGCTGATGCACAGCGCCACTTCGAACATCACCGAATTGGGATTCGAATAGGTCGGCCAGAAGATGTGCCAGAAGTTCCACCAGCGGCCGAGGTCGAAGATGACCCCGACGCCGGCCAGCGTGTAGCCGAACAGGCTGGCCAAGAGCGCCGGGCGGACCAGCGGGTGGTACTGCCCCTTGTTGAAGATATAGACCAGCATCGCCACCGAGAAGCCGCCGCAGGCGAAGGCCGAGCCGATGACCACGTCGACCACCACCCAGATGCCCCAGGGATAGCCGTCGTTGAGATTGGTCACCGCGCCCAGGCCGAACAGGAAGCGGGTAACGAGGATCGCCACCATGATGGCGACCAGGACGCCGCAGACGAAGGTCGCGGTATTGAACAGGCGGCCGCCGACCGGCGCCGGCTGGGCGTGTTGATGCGCGCTCATGTCACTGCCCTCCCTTGTCTTCGTCGTCGGCCACCACGTTGCGGCGGGCGACGGCGGTCAGTGCGCCGAGCACCGCCAGCGGCATCAACAGGCCGCCGTACAGCGTGTGCTGGATGGTTTCCGAGGTGGCGGCCGACGAGCGCGGCGGCAGGTCCGGCATGCCGACCTTGGCGAACGGCACCGCCGAGAGCTTCAGCACCTGGGTGCCGCCGTACTCGGTCTCGCCATAAACGTGGCGCACGTAGTCACCGACCTGGGCCTCGTAGTCCTGGTTGCGCGGCCCCTTCCAGCGCGCCGCCTGCTCCGCCGTCTCGCCTTGCGCCGGCAGGCGGCCGCGCGGCATCGTCGTCCACTGGCCGGGCTGCAGGTTCAGCCGCCGCTTGGCTTCGGCCAGCAGGTCCTCGGTGCGGCCGAACAGCGTCGCGCCGGTCGGGCAGACCTCGGCGCAGGCCGAGTAATGGCCTTCCGCGTGGCGGTGGCGGCACAGCTCGCACTTGCCGATCTGGCCGGTCGGCGAGTCGTACTGGTACTTGGGAATGCCGAACGGGCAGGCGGCAACGCAGTAGCGGCAGCCGATGCAGGCGTCCGGGTTGTAGCCGACGACGCCGGTGACCGGATCCTTGAACATCGCCGTGACCGGGCAGGCCGAGACGCAGGACGGATCGGCGCAGTGCATGCACGAGGTCTTCATGAAGGCGAAGCCGTTCTCTTCGCTGTCCTTCGTCGTCATCGTGCCGTGCCGGTACATCTTGATCAGGTTGAAGGTGTGGCCGCTGGTGTCGAGCGGCGCATCCCACAGCTTGTCGAGGGCGGTGACTTCGGCCGGGTTGTCGTTGGCCTGCTTGCAGGCGGCGACGCAGGCCTGGCAGCCGACGCACAGCGTCGCGTCGTAGAGCAAGCCGAGCGCTTCCGCCGGCCGCTCATGGGTGTCGCGGGCCAGCGCCGGGGCCGGCGCGGCGGTGGCCGCCACCGCCCCCCCGGCCAGGCAGCCGCGCAGAAAATCGCGTCTCGTGGTCATCTCAGACCTCCGTCGAGGCGTCGGCTTTGGCTTTTTCCTGCTTCGCCTTTTCCAGCTCCTCGGCCTGGTGCGACAGGCCGAGGTTGCGCGTCAGCATCGCGCCGCCCCCGGCCGCCGCACCGGCCACGGCGGCGAGCAGCGCGGCGGCGCCCAGGCTGGCGCCGGCGCCCTGCTCCTCGACGATGCGCGGCAGGAAGGCCGACGGCTCGATGTTCTTCAGCTTGGCCAGCGAGTGGATCGGCTTCTGGAAGCCGACGCCCTGCTCGGTACAGCCGATGCAGGGATGGCCGCAGGCCACCGGCCAGGTGCCGGCGCCGGCGTCGCCGAACAGGATCACCGAGCAGTTGGCATAGGTTTCCGGCCCCTTGCAGCCGAGCTTGTACAGGCAGTAGCCCTGGCGGTGGCCGGCGTCGCCGAATTCCATCGCGAAGCGGCCGGCGTCGAAGTGGGCGCGGCGCTCGCAGTTCTCGTGGATCAGCCGCGAGTAGGCGAACTTCGGCCGG
>DASUZG010000426.1:0-5131 GCA_036376995.1 Azonexus sp.
CGAGCGTGAGTTTTTTCATGTGTTTTCTCCATTGATGAGGGGCGCGCCGATTGTAGCCGCGGCCCATGACAAGTTATGTAACCAAAGTTACACAGCCAGCATGCGCCGGGCCAGCGCCATAAAATGACAAATATGTCATCGCTGACATTTACCATGGATTGTTAGTGCTTTTGATATATGTCGATTCCACAGTCTGGCGAATCGATCACAATCGCTGACCATACGATAAGCAGGGGGATTGCGCGTGGACGACAGCCAGCGACTCACGGGACAGTCGACGGTCGACCGGCTGAGCCGGCGTTCGACGCTGATCTTCCTGCTGCTGGCACTGGTCGCGGTGTTCACCTATTTCCTGCTCGCCAGCGAAACGGCCGACGAGCGGGCCAGCGCCGCCGAGATCAACTACGCCGGCAAGCGGCGCATGCTGTCGCAGCGCATCGGCCTGCTGAGCAGCCAGTACCTGCACGAGCGCCGCGGTGAAGACCTGATCGAACTGGCCGGCGCGCTGAAACAGATCGCCGCCATCCACGCGGCGCTCGCCCACGGCGACCCGAAACTCGGCCTGCGCCCGCCGCACACCGACGAATTGCGCGCCCGCTACGGCGGCCCGGACGGCCTCAACGCGACGATGGACAATTTCCTCGCCATCGGCCGCGAGATGCTGCAGCGGGCGGTCAACGGCAGCGACTTCCGCGACAGCGCCGGCGAGGTGATCCGCATCAGCAGCGGCGAGCTGCTGGTCACCCTCGACCAGCTGGTCGACCAGTACCAGGTCGAAACCGAGGCCGGCACCGATACGTTGCGCCTGACGCTGTGGTGCGCCCTGCTGGCGGCGCTGGCCCTGCTCGGCTTCTCGGCCTTCGGCGTGCTGCGCCCGCTGATCACCCAGGTGCGGCGCTCGCTGGACGAACAGTACAGCTCGGCAAAGGCGCTGCGCCAGGTGGTCGAAAAGAATCGCCTGATCCTGCAGGCGGCCGGCGAAGGCATTTTCGGCGTCGACCGCAGCGGCCGCATCAGCTTCGCCAACCCGGCCGCCGCCGCCCTGCTCGGCAGCGACAGCAGCGAACTGCTGGCCCTGCCCAGCCACCACGACATCATGCACACCAGCGGCGCCTGCCCGATTTGCCAGGTACTCGAGGACGGCCGCGTGCTGCGTCGCTCGGACGGCCAGTTCCGCCGCCGCGACGACGCCGCCGGCTTCCCGGTCGAATACACCGTGGCGCCGCGCCCGGACGGCGAAGGCGCGGTCGTCTCCTTCCGCGACATTTCCGAGCGCCGCCAGGCCGAAGCCAAGCTGCAGCGCTTCCAGCAACGCCTGGTCGATGCCATCGAGGCGCTCGACGACGCCTTCGCGCTGTTCGACGACGAAGACCGGCTGCGCCTGTACAACCTGCGTTTCACCGAAGCCTTCCCGCTGCGCGGCGAAATCATCCGGATCGGCATGCACTTTCCCGACTTCATCCGGGCCATCGCCGAACAGCAGTTCTACGCCGTGCCCGGCGGCCAGATGGAGGAGTGGATCGCGCAGCGCCTGGAAGTGCATCGCCGCGCCGAAGGCTCGTGCGAAATCCCGCTGGCCGGCGGCCGCTGGCTGCGCGCCACCGAGCGGCGCACGCGCGAAGGCGGCACGGTGGTGATCTGGACCGACGTCAGCCACCTGAAGCAGGCGCTGATCGCCGCCGACCAGGCCAGCCGCGCCAAGTCCGAATTCATGGCGCGCATGAGCCACGAACTGCGCACGCCACTCAACGCCATCCTCGGCTTCGCGCAGGTGCTGGAAAAGGGCCTCGACGCGCCGCTCAGCGCCGGCCAGCTGGAATGCACCGCACATATCCTGCAGGGTGGCCGCCATCTGCTGGCACTGATCAACGAAGTGCTCGACCTGTCGGCGATCGAGGCCGGCCACCTGCACATCGAGATGGAAGGCCTGGCCCTGGCGCC
This sequence comes from Azonexus sp., assembly GCA_036376995.1. Classification (GTDB taxonomy): domain Bacteria; phylum Pseudomonadota; class Gammaproteobacteria; order Burkholderiales; family Rhodocyclaceae; genus Azonexus. The sequence goes on from DASUZG010000426.1 coordinate 1,942, forward strand.
GCTGCTCAAGGAATGCGTGGCCCTGGTCTCGCCGCAGGCGGTGGACCGCCAGGTCCGCCTGGAAGCCGGCACGGCAGCCGGCCTGCATGTCCGCGGCGACCGCAAGCGCTTGAAACAGGTGCTGCTCAACCTGCTGTCCAACGGCATCAAGTACAACCGGGTCGGCGGCCGGCTGACGCTGACGGTCGCCGAGAGCACCGACGGCATCCGCCTGACCGTCGCCGACACCGGCCAGGGCATCGCCCCGGACATGGCCCAGCGCGTCTTCCAGCCGTTCGACCGGCTCGGCGTCAACCAGGTCGAAGGCACCGGCATCGGCCTGTCGATCACCCGCCGCCTGGTCGAGCTGATGGGCGGCCGGATCGGTTTCGACAGCGTGCCCGGCGTCGGCACCACCTTCTGGGTCGACCTGGAAGCCGCCGCCGGCGAATATTCGGCCGACGCCGAAGCGGAGGCCGCCCCGGCCGCCCCTCTGCCCGCCCCGGCGCCGGCCGTGGCCGCTGCCGACAGCGCCATGGCGCTGCCCAGCGAGCCCTGCGTGCTGGCCATCGGCCTCGACTCGGCCGACAGCGACATGCTGCGGCTGATCGTCAGCACGCTGCGCGGCACCCGCCTGATCGCCGCCGCCAGCCTGCCGGAAGCCCGCGCCATCCTCAACGGCCAGAGTTGCCGCGCGGTGGTCGCCGACACCGTGCTGGTGCACCAGCTGCTGGCCGACCTGCCGCCGGCCGAGAATCAGCAGCCCTTCGTCATCGCCATCGGCGAGCGGCCGCATCCCCGCTATGCGCAGGAAAGCCGGATCGGCCACTGGCAGCCGAAACCGATGAAGATCCGGGAAATCGCCCGCATTCTGAGAGAAGCCACGTCATGTCCCTGAGCAAGCGATCCATCATCGCCAAAGAGCGCTTTCACAACGCCCGCATCCTGGTGGTCGACGACCAGCCGGGCAACGTCCGGCTGCTCGAAGTCTTCCTCGCCGAGGCCGGCTATTGCCACGTCGAGGGCATGACCGACCCGACCCGGGTGCTCGAACGCATGGACGACGGGCCGCTCGACCTGCTGCTGCTCGACATGCGCATGCCGATACTCGACGGCCTGGCAGTGCTGACCCTGCTGCAGGAAGCGATCCGCCAGGACGGGCTGCAGGTCATCGTGCTGACCGCCCAGACCGAGCGCGAGACGCGACTGGCGGCGCTGTCGCTGGGCGCCCGCGATTACCTGGTCAAGCCCTTCGACACCGACGAGGTGCTGTGCCGCATCCACAACGCGCTGGAAAGCCGCTTCCTGTACCAGGACCGCGAGGGCGAGGCAGAGCGCCTGGAAGTGCTGGTCACCCGGCGCACCGAGCAGCTGATCGAAACCCAGTTCGAGCTGGTGCGCTGCCTGGCGCGGGCCGGCGAGTTCCGCGACAGTGATACCGGTTCGCACATCTTCCGCGTCTCGATCGGCTGCCACCTGCTGGCCCAGGCTGCCGGCCTGCCGCGCGAGCAGGTCGAACTGATCCGCTACGCCTCGATGATGCACGACATCGGCAAGATCGGCATTGCCGACCAGCTGCTGCTCAAGCCGGCCAAGCTGACGCCGGAGGAATTCGAGCAGATCAAGGAGCACTGCCAGTTCGGCGTGGACATCCTCGGCGACTACAACGCCGACGTCACCCGGATGGCCCGGCAGATCGCTTTCACCCACCACGAGCGCTGGGACGGCAAGGGCTACCCGTCCGGGCTGGCCGGCAATCAGATTCCGATCGAAGGCCGGATCACCGCCATCATCGACGTCTACGACGCGCTGACCTCGGAACGTCCGTACAAGAGCGCGCTGTCACCGCAGGACGCGCTGGCCATCATCCGCGACAGTGCCGGCAGCCAGTTCGATCCCGAACTGGTCGAGCATTTCGTCGCCATCTATCCCGAGTTCCTGCGCCAGATGCAGCGCCTGGCCCGCGACTGGACGGCGGAAGCGGCTACAGCGCGAAGACGTGCTTGACGCGCAGCGCCGGCTGGCCGGCTTCGACCGCCAGCAGGCGGGCGATGTTCGGATGCTTGCCGGGATTGGCGCGCTCGTCCTCGGTGTGCTCGGCGAAAATTTCCAGGCCCTTCTTCGCCGCCTCGGCATTGATCGAGCCGTAGGTCTGCGCCAGGTGGTTGTACACCGCCAGCGAACCCTGGCTGCCCGGCTTGTTCTCGATGCTGGCGACGACATTGCCGTCGGCGTCGAGCAGGTTGATCGCAGCCAGGTGGGAGATGCCCGGCAGTTTCTTCAGGTTATCGGCAAAAGACATTATTTCCAGTCGCGTTTGGCTTTGACCAGGCCGATGATCAGCCCGGTGGTGAAAGTCGCCACCGGCACGGTCAGGGCAATTGCCTTGATGCCGCGCTCGGCGCCGTAGAAGTAGAGCAGCAGCAGCGCCGGCAGCAGGCCGACGGCCAGGCCGAGCAGCCCGCCGATGACGCCGCCGCGGATCACCTCGCTATCGGTGGTGCGGCGCTCGCCGGTGCAATGCGGGCAGTAGATGGCATCGGCCGGGACTTCCTGCCCGCACTTGGCGCACTGCATCGGATCAGATCCGCTTGGCCAGTTCGGCGGCCTTGCCGGTGTAGTCCCACGGCGTCAGCTTCAAGAGCTCGGCCTTGGCGGCTTCCGGGATGTCCAGCGTGGACACGAAGGCCTGCATGCCGTCGCGCGAGACGCGGGTACCGCGGGTCAGCTCCTTCAGCTTCTCGTAGGCATTCGGCACGGCGTAGCGGCGCATCACGGTCTGGATCGGCTCGGCGAGCAGTTCCCAGTTGGCGTCGAGGTCGGCCTTCATCAGGTCGGCGTTGATTTCGAGCTTGGAGAGGCCCTTCAGCAGCGAGTCGTAGCCGAGCAGCGTGTAGCCGAGGCCGACGCCCATGTTACGGAGCACCGTGGAATCGGTCAGGTCACGCTGCCAGCGCGAGATCGGCAGCTTCTCGGCAAGGTGCTTGAGCACGGCGTTGGCCAGGCCGAGGTTGCCTTCGGAATTCTCGAAGTCGATCGGATTGACCTTGTGCGGCATCGTCGAGGAGCCAATCTCGCCGGCCTTGACCTTCTGCTTGAAGAAGCCGAGCGAGATGTAGCCCCAGACGTCGCGGTCGAGATCCACCAAAATGCTGTTCGCGCGGGCGAAGGCATCGAACAGTTCGGCCAGCGCGTCATGCGGCTCGATCTG
>DASUZG010000427.1:0-4380 GCA_036376995.1 Azonexus sp.
CGATCTCCCGCCAGGTGCGCCGGCTGAACAGCTGCTTGCGCCAGCGCCGGATGGCAACCGGGATGATGTCGGCGACGCCGGGATGCAGGCGGGGAATGGCGGCGAAGCTTTCCTCGACGCACCAGTCAATCATAGCTTCGGGAAAATGCCGCCGGATGTCGCCAACCACCGGCAAGTTGTGGATAACGTCGCCGAGCGAGGAAGTTTTCACGATCAGGATGCGCATCGGCGGATAAAATGGCGGCGTTTCGAAGCTGCCATTATAAATGTCCGCCGGCTGCGGCACCGCGATGGCAAGCGCCGAACGGAACCTGCAACCCGGATGCTGCAGTGCGATAAAATCCTGCGATCATCGCTCAGGAATCCATCGTGAAAATTCTCGTCACCGGCGCCGCCGGCTTCATCGGCATGACCACCGCGCTGCGCCTGCTGGCGCGCGGCGACACCGTGGTCGGCCTCGACAATCTCAACGATTATTACGAAGTGTCGCTGAAGGAAAGCCGCCTGGCCCGCCTGACCGGCCACGCCAACTTCCGCTTCGTCAAACTCGACGTCGCCGATCGTTCCGGCCTCGAGGCCCTGTTCGCCGCCGAACGCTTCGACAAGGTGATCCACCTGGCCGCCCAGGCCGGCGTCCGCTACTCGCTGCAGAATCCGCACGCCTATATCGACAGCAATCTGGTCGGTTTCACCAACATTCTCGAAGGCTGTCGCCACAACCAGGTGGCGCACCTGGTCTACGCCTCCAGCTCCAGCGTCTATGGCGGCAACACCAGGATGCCGTTCTCCGAGCACGACAGTGTCGACCACCCGGTCAGCCTGTATGCCGCGACCAAGAAGGCCAACGAACTGATGGCCCACACCTACAGCCATCTCTACGGCCTGCCGACCACCGGCCTGCGCTTCTTTACCGTCTATGGCCCGTGGGGCCGGCCGGACATGGCCCTGTTCCTCTTTACCAAGGCCATTCTCGAAGGCCGGCCGATCGACGTCTTCAACCACGGCAACATGCAGCGCGACTTCACCTACATCGACGACATCGTCGAAGGCGTGATCCGCGTGCTCGACCGTACCGCCGAAGCGAACCCGGACTACGACGCGCTGGCGGCCGACCCGGCAACCAGCAACGTCCCCTACCGCGTCTTCAACATCGGCAACAACAACCCGGTGCCGCTGCTCGATTTCATCGGCGCCATCGAACGCGCCCTCGACCGACCGGCGGAAAAACGCCTATTGCCGCTGCAGGACGGCGACGTGCCAGCCACCTATGCCGACACCAGCCTGCTCAACGACTGGGTCGGCTTCGTGCCGGCCACCCCCATCCAGGACGGCGTCAACCGCTTCATCGCCTGGTATCGCGATTACTACAAGGTTTAAGGATCAGCTATGTGCGGCATCGTCGCGGCAGCAGCCGGCAACAACATCGTTCCCGTCCTCGTCGAGGGTCTGAAGAAGCTCGAATACCGTGGCTATGACTCGGCCGGCCTGGCCGTCATCAGCGACGGCGCCGTCTGCCGCATCCGCTCGGTCGGCCGCGTCGCCGAGCTGGAAACCGCCGCCGCCGGCACCAGCGCCGTCACCGGCATCGCCCACACCCGCTGGGCGACGCACGGCGTGCCCTGCGAGCGCAATGCCCATCCGCACGTCTCCGGGCCGATCGCCGTCGTGCACAACGGCATCATCGAGAATTACGAAACCCTGCGCGCCGAACTGACCGCCCAGGGCTACGGATTCACCTCCGACACCGACACCGAGAGCATCGCTCATCTGGTCGAGGCGACGCTGCGCCAGGAACCCGACCTGTTCGCCGCAGTGCGCCTCGCCTGCCGTCGCCTGGTCGGTGCCTACGCCATCGCCGTCGTCGACCAGCGCCAGCCGGACAAGGTCGTCGTCGCCCGCGAAGGCTCGCCGCTGCTGCTCGGCGTCTCGGACACCGGCAATTACGCCGCGTCCGACGCCTCCGCATTGCTGCAGGTGACGCGCAACATGGTCTATCTGGAAAACGGCGACGTCGCCGAACTGACGCCGGCCGGCGTGCGCATCAGCCTGCTGGACGGCACCCCGGCCGAGCGCCCGGTGCATGTCTCGCAGCTGTCGGCGGCGGCCGTCGAACTCGGCAGCTATCGCCACTACATGCAGAAGGAAATCTTCGAGCAGCCGCAGGCGCTGGCTAACACGCTGGAAATCGTCGGCGGCAGCAAGACCATCCAGCCGGGCATCTTCGGCGCCGAAGCCGGCCAGTTGCTCGCCGATGTCGACCACATCCTCATTCTTGCCTGCGGCACCAGCAGCCATTCCGGCTTCGCCGCCCGCTACTGGCTCGAAGCCATCGCCGGCGTGCCCTGTACCGTCGAGATCGCCAGCGAATACCGCTACCGCACCTCGGTGCCCAATCCGCGCCAGCTGATCGTCGCCATCTCGCAATCCGGCGAGACGGCCGACACGCTGGCCGCGCTGCGCCACGCCAAGGCCCTCGGCCAGACGAAGACGCTGGCCATCTGCAACGTGCCAGAATCGGCCATCGTCCGCGAATGCGCGCTGCGCTTCATCACCCGTGCCGGCCCGGAAATCGGCGTCGCCTCGACCAAGGCCTTCACCACCCAGCTGGCCGCGCTGTTCGTGCTGACCCTGGTGATGGCCAAGCTGCGCCAGCGCCTGGACGACGCGCAGGAAAGCGCCTACATCGACCAGCTGCGCCACCTGCCGGTGGCAGTGAACAAGGTGCTCGAGCTGGAGCCGGCCATCGAAGCCTGGGCCAAGCGTTTCGCCGACAAGCACCACGCGCTGTTTCTCGGCCGCGGCCGGCATTTCCCGATCGCCATGGAAGGCGCGCTGAAGCTCAAGGAAATCTCCTACATCCACGCCGAGGCCTACCCGGCCGGCGAGCTGAAGCACGGCCCGCTGGCGCTGGTCGATGCCAACATGCCGGTCATTTCGGTGGCGCCGAACGACGTGCTGCTCGACAAGCTCAAATCCAACCTCAAGGAAGTCCAGGCGCGCGGCGGCCAACTCTATGTCTTCGCCGACACCGATTCGGAAATCCCCGAATCGGAAGGCGTTCATATCCTGCGCCTGCCGGAGCACTATGGCGAACTGTCGCCGATCCTTCACGTGGTGCCGCTGCAGCTGCTGTCCTACCACGCTGCCCTGGTCAAGGGCACCGATGTGGACAAGCCGCGCAACCTCGCCAAGTCGGTGACCGTCGAATAACGCGTCGCTTATGGCCACCTACGCCATCGGCGACATCCAGGGCTGCTACGACTCGCTGCGCCGCCTGCTCGACCTGTGCGCCTTCGACCCGGCCGTCGACCGCCTGTGGCTGGTCGGCGATCTCGTCAATCGCGGGCCGAAATCGCTGGAGACGCTGCGCCTGATCCGTTCGCTGGGCGAAGCCGCGCTGACCGTGCTCGGCAACCACGACCTCTATCTGCTGATGGTGGCCGAGGGCGGGGCCAAGCGGCGCGGCAAGGATGACACGCTGCAGCCGGTGCTCGATGCGCCCGATGCCGGCGAACTGCTCGACTGGCTGCGCCGGCAGCCGCTGTGTCATACCGAAGGCGGGTTCTGCCTGGTCCATGCCGGCCTGCTGCCGCAATGGACGGCGGCACGCGCCCGCGAACTGGCCCGCGAAGTCGAGGCCATGCTGCAGGGACCGCAATTCCACAACTTCATCCAGAACCTGTGGGGCAGCGAACCGGCCGGCTGGTCGGACGAGCTGGCCGGCTGGCCGCGCCTGCGCGTGATCGTCAATGCGATGACCCGGATGCGCTTCTGCACCGCCGACGGGACCATGGAATTCAAGAGCAAGGGCCCGCTGCTCAACGCTCCCCCCGGCCATGTGCCGTGGTTCGAGGTGCCTGGCCGGAAAAGCGCCGATGCGGTGCTGGTCACCGGCCATTGGTCAGCACTGGGCCTGAAGATTACGCCGAATCTGCTGGCACTGGACTCCGGCTGCCTGTGGGGCGGGCACCTGACGGCGATCCGCCTGGAAGATCGACAGTTGTTCCAGGTGAACTGCGCACCAGGGGAAGCCCAGCCGCCGAAGCGATAGCCTCGCGCGCCGCGGCAGCGACCTGTTTGCGGTCTTCGCCGCCCAGCCCGAGCGGTGGCGTCGTGACCAGCCGGGCAATCAGCCGCCGCCGTCCGAGGATGGCCCGCATGCATTGGCCGAGCGTAATCTCGCCATCGTAGCGCGGCGCCAGACTGCGCCGTCCATCCTGCTCCCAGTAGGAAATCGCCACCGGCAGCACCGGCCGGCCGGCAGCCAGCGCCGGTTGCAGCAGGGCCGCGTGGAAATGCAGCAGGCTGCAGCCGTCGGTGGTCGTCCCCTCGGGAAAAACGGCCACGTGCTGGCCGCGGCCGAGGACTTCGGCGATCTCG
>DASUZG010000428.1:0-2382 GCA_036376995.1 Azonexus sp.
AGGCGGCGGCCGAAGGCGGTCTCGACATAGCCTTTCTGCCGGGCCGTCTCGCGCGCTTCCTCCATGTAGCGGGCGACGCCCGGATAGCGGGCGAAGTAGCGGTCGATGTAGGTCTGCGCCGCGCTGCGTTCCAGGCCGAGCTGACGGGCGAGGCCGAAGGCGCTCATGCCGTAGATCAGGCCGAAGTTGATGCTCTTGGCGACGCGACGCTGGTCGGGGCCGACTTCGAGCGGCGTGACGCCGAAAATTTCGGCGGCGGTGGCGCGGTGCACGTCCTCGCCGTGGGCGAAGGCGTCGCGCAGGCGCTCGTCGCCCGACAGATGGGCCATGATGCGCAGCTCGATCTGCGAATAGTCGGCCGAGACGATGCTGCTGCCTTCGGGGGCGATGAAGGCGGTGCGGATCTTGCGGCCTTCCTCGCTGCGCACCGGGATGTTCTGCAGGTTGGGGTCGCTGGAAGCCAGCCGCCCGGTGACCACGGCGGCCTGGGCGAAGCTCGTATGCACGCGGCCGGTGTCTGGATTGACCATGCGCGGCAGCTTGTCGGTGTAGGTGCCCTTCAGTTTCGACAGGCTGCGGTGTTCGAGCAGCAGCTTGGGCAGCGGGTAGTCGAGGGCCAGTTCGCTCAGCACTTCCTCGTCGGTGGACGGCCCGCCCGAAGGCGTCTTCTTCTTCACCGGCAGGCCGAGCTTGGTAAACAGGATTTCGGCGAGCTGCTTGGGCGAAGCGAGATTGAAGGGCTGGCCGGCCAGCTCGTAGGCCTCGGTTTCCAGGGTCATGATCTTGCGGCCCATCTCGTGGCTCTGCTTCGACAGCACCTCGGCATCGACCAGGATGCCATTGCGCTCGATGCGCCAGATCACCTCGCGGGCCGGCAGCTCGATCTCGTGGTAGATGCGGGAGAGCCCCGGTTCACCGGCAAAGCGCGGATGCAGTACTTCATGCACGCGCAGCGTGACGTCGGCGTCCTCGGCGGAATACTGGGCGGCGCGCTCGACATCGACCTGGTCGAAGGAAATCTGCTTGGCGCCCTTGCCGCACAGGTCCTCGTAGGCGATGGTCTCCAGCCCGAGGTGGCGGCTGCACAGCTGGCCGAGGTCGTGGCCCTTGTCCGACTCGATCACGTAGCTCTGCAGCATGGTGTCGTGGGCGATGCCGGCCAGCGCGATGCCGTGGTTGGCGAACACGTGCTGGTCGTACTTGGCGTTCTGCAGCACCTTCTTCTGGTTGGCGTCTTCCAGCCAGGGTTTGAGCCGGGCCAGCACCGCGTCGCGCGGCAATTGGTCGGGGGCACCGGGGGCGGTGTGGGCGAGCGGGATGTAGCAAGCTTCGCCGACCTGCACCGACAGCGAGATGCCGACAATGCGCGCGGCGAAGCTGTCGAGGCTGGTCGTCTCGGTGTCAAGCGCCGTCAGTTCGGCGGCGGCGATGCGTGCCAGCCAGGCCTCGAACTGCGCCCAGTCGAGCACGGTTTCGTACTGCACGGCGATCTGGCCGACCGGCGCCGGCGAGGGGGCCGTGCCGATGGTGCGCGCCGGCACCGCCTCGGCCGCTGCCGGCCCGTCGATCTCGCCCAGCCAGGTGCGGAACTGGTAGCGGGTGTACAGCTCGCGCAGGGTGCCGGTGTCCTGCGGCGCGCAGGTCAGCGTGGCCGGCGCCGGCAGGTTGGAGAGGTCGCAGGCCACCGTCACCAGCTTCCTGCCCAGCGGCAGGAAGCCGAGGTGGTCGCGCAGGTTCTGGCCGACCACGCCGCCGATCTCGCCGGCATGGGCGACGATCTCGTCGAGCGAGCCGTACTGCGCCAGCCACTTCAGCGCCGTCTTCGGGCCGCACTTGGCGACGCCCGGCACGCCGTCGACGGTGTCGCCGACCAGCGCCAGGTAATCGACGATCTTGCCGGGCGGCACGCCGAACTTGGCCTCGACGCCGGCCTCGTCGAGCAGTTCGTTGCTCATCGTGTTGTACCAGCGCACGCGCGGGCCGACCAGCTGGGTCAGGTCCTTGTCGCCGGTCGAGATCAGCGTCTCGATGCCGGCCGCGTCGGCCTGGCAGGCCAGGGTGCCGATCACGTCGTCGGCCTCGACCCCGTCGACCATCAAGAGCGGCCAGCCGGCGGCCTTGATCGCGGCATGCAAGGGGGCGATCTGCTGCGCCAGATCGTCGGGCATCGGCGGGCGGTGCGCCTTGTATTCGGGGAACCAGTCGTCGCGGAAAGTCTTGCCCTTGGCATCGAAGACGACAGCCTTGTAGTCGGCCTTGTAGTCGCTTTCCAGACGACGTAGCATGTTCAGGACGCCATAGATGGCGCCCGTCGGCTCTCCTGCCTGGTTGCGCAGGTCGGGCAGGGCATGGAACGCGCGATAAAGGTAGGACGAGCCGTCC
>DASUZG010000429.1:0-7515 GCA_036376995.1 Azonexus sp.
GCCGACTACGCCGACCTGGTGTGGTGCGAAACCGGCACGCCGGATCTGGAATTCGCCCGCAAGTTCGCCGAAGCCGTGCATGCCAAGCACCCGGGCAAGATGCTGGCCTACAACTGCTCGCCGTCCTTCAACTGGAAGAAGAACCTCGACGACGCCACCATCGCCAAGTTCCAGCGCGAACTGGGCGCCATGGGCTACAAGTACCAGTTCATCACCCTCGCTGGCATCCACTCCATGTGGTACAACATGTTCGATCTGGCCCAGGACTACGCCAAGCGCGGCATGTCGGCCTACGTCGAGAAGGTCCAGGAGCCGGAATTCGCCGCCCGCGACCGTGGCTACACCTTCGTCTCGCACCAGCAGGAAGTCGGTACCGGCTACTTCGACGACGTCACCACCGTCATCCAGGGCGGCAAGTCCAGCGTCACCGCGCTGACCGGCTCGACCGAGGAAGAGCAGTTCCACTAAGCGACCCCACGCTTCAAGATCGCTGCCAGACCCGGCGGCATCGGGCCGGCACCCACAAGGTGCCGGCCTTTTTCATTGGGCCGCGACGGGAAGCCCCCCGGTCCCCAGGGGCAGCCTGCCGTCAGTAGCCGCTGCCGCCCATCGGCGGCGTCAGCTGGCCGCGGATCTCGCCGGGTGGAAAGGCTTCGCTATGGACATTGACGTAGGTATTGCCGGCCTTGAAGCGGGCCATCTGCTCGGGCGAGAACTTGGCCCCGGCCGGCAGCGCGAAGCCGGTGGCGGTCCGCTCCAGCTTGATCAGCACCGGACCGTTCTGGCCCTTGGCACCATCGTGGATGTGGGCGACGGTCGGCGTCATGCCGCTGACCGTGATCATGCCGCTGACCATGCCGTCGGCCGTCACGGCGATTTCGCCGCTGCCCTTGCCCTGGCTGGCGACCGGCGGCACTTCCTCCGCCCCCGACAGGTTGACCGCCCAGCCGGCGGCGAAGGACGGCAGGGAAAAGGCCAGCAGACTGGCTGCCGACAGTGAAAGAAACCGGCGCGAAAGCCGCGTCGCATGCTGTGCTGAGTTCATCGTCTGTCTCCTGTCCTGAATGCAGCCACTCCGAACCTTCCGGCACACCGGCGCGCACGCGTTGACCGGCGCCCCCGGCCATGACGGTACCTCGATCAAAACCACAGGATGAATTTCCTGCCGTCATGTGACTGCCGATGCCCCGCCAAGTTCCGGCCGCCCGGCGCGCCGCCGGGCGAGACGGCTCAGCGCGAGGGGCGCGACCACATCCACGGCAGGATCACGGCCGCCACCGCCAACGGCACATAGCGCCACGGCTCGGCCAGCAGGAACCAGCTGCCGACCATGCTGATCGCCATCAGCAGCGTTGCCAGCCGCTTGCCGGCCAGTGGAATGGCGCCGTGCTTGCGCCAGGCGCGGATCGCCGGACCGGCCTGCGGATGCGCCAGCAGCCGGGCTTCCCACTCCGGGTGCGAGCAGGCGAAACAGTAGGCGGCGAGGATCAGGAAGGGCGTCGTCGGCAGCAGCGGCAGCACCGCGCCGGCGATGCCGAGGGCCACCGACAGCAGGCCGCAGGCCCGGTAGAACGGCCGCTTCATCGCAACTCCCAGTAGCTGGCCCGGCCGTAGGTTTCCTTCAGCAGGTCGATGAACAGCCGCACCCGCAAGGGCAGATGGCGGCGCTGCGGAAACACCGCGTAGATGCCCAGCGGCGGCGCCTGCCAGGCATCGAGCACCGAGGTCAGCCGGCCTTCCTTCAGATCCTGCCCGACCTCCCACAGCGAGCGCCAGGCCAGGCCGCGGCCGGCCAGTGCCCATTCGTGCAGCACGGCGCCGTCGTTGCATTCGAAGCTGCCGCCGACCTTCAGCGTCTCGACCTGGCCGCTGTCCGGGTCGCGGAACAGCCAGCCGCGCTGCTGGCCGAGCGACAGGCATTCGTGCCCGGCGAGGTCGGCCGGCGTGCGCGGCACGCCGCGTGCCACCAGGTAGGCCGGACTGGCCACCACCATGCGCCGCATCTCGCCCAGGCGCACGCTGACCAGGCTGGAATCGGTCAATTCGCCGATGCGGATGGCGCAGTCGATGTTCTCGTTGACCAGGTCGACTAGGCGGTCCGACAGGTTCAAGTTGACCCGGACTTCGGGATTGGCACGCATGAAGTCGCCAACCAGCGGCGCCACGTGCCGACGGCCGAAGCCGGCCGGCGCCGACAGTTTCAGGTAGCCGCTCGCCTGCAGGCCACCGAGCGACACCGCAGCCTCGGCATTGGCCAGATCGGTGATGATTTTCTGGCAATCTTCCAGAAAGGCCTGGCCTTCGAAGGTCAGCGTCAGCTTGCGCGTGGTGCGCAGCAGCAGCTTGACGCCGAGCCGGGCTTCCAGCGCGTCGAGCCGGCGCCCGATGATGGCCGGCGTCACGCCTTCGCTGCGCGCGGCGGCGGACAGGCTGCCGCGCGTCGCGACATTGACGAAGGCGGTGATCTGCTTAAACGCGTCCATGGATTAGATACTTTTAGTAAAAGAATTAACGCCTGTTTTGCCGCTTATCTTATCAACCAAGTAACAATAAACTCCAGACCATCATGACGAACGCTTCTATCCCGCCGATCAAGGCCATTGCTTTCGACGCCTACGCCACGCTGTTCGACGTCTATTGCATGGAGGCGCTGGCCGAGGAATATTTTCCCGGCCAGGGCAAGGCGCTGATCGTGCTGTGGCGGCAGAAGCAGATCGACTACACGCGCATCCGCAGCATGAGCGGCCAGTTCCGCACCTTCTGGGACATCACCCGCGATGCGCTGGTGTTCGCCGCCCGCAGCCTGCAGCTGGACCTCACCGATTACCGCCGCCAGCACCTGATGAACCAGTATGCCTGCCTGCGCCCCTTCCCGGAAAACGTGGCGACGCTGCGGGCGCTGAAGGCCCAGGGCCTGCCGCTGGCGATCCTGTCCAACGGCACCCAGTCGATGCTCGACATCGCCGTCAAGTACAACGATCTGCACGGACTGTTCGACCACATCCTGTCGGCGGACCGCGTACAGCAATTCAAGACCTCGCCCGCGGTCTACCAGCTGGCCGTCGACGCGTTCGCCCTGCCTGCCCGCGAGATCCTGTTCGTCTCGGCCAATGCCTGGGATGCCTGCGCGGCGACCTGGTTCGGCTTCAGCACCTTCTGGGTCAATCGCCAGCGGCAGCCGGACGAGGTGCTGGACGTTGCGCCCGGCGCCACCGGTTTCCTGCTCTCGGATGTCCTGCCCTACCTGCGCGGCGAGACGTCCGGAGCGCCATCCGATATCCAACCTTAACGACAAGGAGCACTCATGAGCCTCAACCTGCCCCAGGGCGTGCAAATCACCGCCCCGATCAAGCCCGAATGGGAATCCATCCTGACCACCGAAGCGCTGGCCTTCGTCGCCAAGCTGCACCGCGCCTTCGAAGCCCGCCGCCAGGAACTGCTGAAGGCCCGCGTCGCCCGCCAGGCGCGCATCGATGCCGGCGAGATGCCGGACTTCCTGCCGGAAACCAAGGCCATCCGCGAAGGCGACTGGAAGGTCGCGCCGGTGCCCAAGGCCCTGGAATGCCGCCGCGTCGAAATCACCGGCCCGGTCGAAGCCAAGATGATCATCAACGCCTTCAACTCGGGCGCCGATTCCTACATGACCGACTTCGAGGATTCGAACTCGCCGAACTGGGAAAACCAGATCCAGGGCCAGGTCAATCTGTACAAGGCGATCCGCCGCGAACTGTCGTTCAAGAACGAAGCCGGCAAGGAATACAAGTTGAACGACAAGATCGCCACGCTGCAGATCCGTCCGCGCGGCTGGCACCTCGACGAAAAGCACGTGCTGGTCGATGGCCAGCGCGTCTCCGGCGGCGTCTTCGACTTCGCGCTGGTCTTCTTCCACAACGCCAAGGAGCAGATCGCCCGCGGCGCCGGCCCGTTCTACTACCTGCCCAAGATGGAAAGCCACCTCGAAGCCCGCCTGTGGAACGACATCTTCGTGATGGCCCAGGATCACGTCGGCATCCCGCAGGGCACGATCAAGGCAACGGTGCTGGTCGAGACCATCCTCGCCACGTTCGAGATGGAAGAAATCCTGTACGAACTGCGCAACCACTCCGCCGGGCTGAATGCCGGACGCTGGGACTACATCTTCTCCTGCATCAAGAAGTTCAAGAAGAACAAGGACTTCTGCCTGGCCCAGCGCGGCGCCATCACGATGGAAGTGCCGTTCATGCGCGGCTACGCGCTGGCCCTGGTGCAGGCCTGCCACAAGCGCGGCGCGCCGGCGATGGGCGGCATGTCGGCCCTGATCCCGATCAAGAACGATCCGGTGGCCAACGAGAAGGCGCTGGCCGGCATCCGCCACGACAAGACCCGCGACGCCAACGACGGCTTCGACGGCGGCTGGGTCGCCCACCCGGGCCTGGTGCCGATCGCCATGGAAGAGTTCGTCAAGGTGCTGGGCAACAAGCCGAACCAGTTCGCGAAGCAGGTCGAAGGCTCCTTCGGCCCGCAGCAATGGCTGGACTTCCGCCCGACCACGCCGATCACCGAAGCCGGCCTGCGCAACAACATCAACGTCGGCATCCACTACCTCGGCTCCTGGCTGGCCGGCAACGGCTGCGTGCCGATCCACAACCTGATGGAAGACGCGGCCACCGCCGAAATCTCCCGCTCGCAGGTGTGGCAGTGGGTGGTCTCGCCGAAGGGCATCCTCGACGACGGCCGCAAGGTCACCGTCGAGATGGTGCGCCCGATGATCGCCGAGGAACTGGCCAAGGTGAAGGCCACCGTGACGGCGCAAGGCGAAGCCACGGCGACCTACGACCAGGCCGCCGAAATCTTCGACCGCATGTCGCTGACCCCGGATTACCCGGAGTTCCTGACCCTGCCGCTGTACGAAGCGATGCAATAAGCGGTCGGCACCGACCACTGCGAACGCCGGGGCGACCCGGCGTTTTTTTTCGTCGCCGCGCAGCCGAAAGGAGTCGATGACAGCCGAATCGCCCGGCGCCAGTTGACCTTAATCAAGCAATCGCACTTTTGTCAGTTTTATGACAAAACGACAGCCCACCGTGCATATTGTTCAGCCATAATTGCCCACTTTGGTACTAGTGCCTTTGGAAAGTGCTGCCGTGACCCTCAATGCCAAGGTAACCCTCTTCTTCATCAGCATCGCCGCCGGCCTGCTGGCGGTGCTGGTGGCCATCAGCCTGTATGCCTTCCGCAGTTTTTCCATCGTTTCGGCGACGGAGCACATCCGGACGGCCGGCGAGATTGTCCGCGTGCATCTGACCGAATCGATGATCAATGGCGTCATCGACAAGCGTGAAGGCTTCCTGCAGCGACTGGTCGAAGTCCAGGGGCTGAAGTCGGCCCGCGTCATCCGCGCGCCGGAAGTCGAGCGCCAGTTCGGCAAGGGCCTGCGCGTCGAATCGGCGGCCGACGACCTGGAGCGGACCGTGCTGCGCGAGGGCAAGCCGCGCTTCGAACTGGTCACCGCCGACGACGAGACGCTGTTCCGCGGCATCATTCCCTACATCGCCAACTCCGGCGGCAGCCCCAACTGCCTGCAGTGCCACCAGGTCGAGGAAGGCACCGTGCTCGGCGCGGTCAGCATGAGCATGTCGATCGACTCGCTGAAGCAGAAGGCGCTGGTCACGGTGGCCGGCATCGGCGGCACGGTGACGGTCTTCGCGCTGCTGCTGATCCTGTTGCTGCGCCGCCTGCTGCGGCCCATCTCGGACACCGCCAACGCCGTCGAGGAAGCGGTCAAGCGCGCCCTGCGCGGCGATTTCAAGGCCCATGTCGAGCAGCACACCAATGACGAGATCGGCCAGATCGCGACCGACATGAACCGCCTGCTGACCTTCCTCGACGAAGGACTGAACCGCATCGGCGCCAACGTCGCCCGCCTGACCGAACGCACGCCGGCGCCCGGCGAGAACCTGCTGACGGCAACCATCGACATGGTCGAGGGCCTGAGCCGGGCGGCGCACTTCAAGCAGGCGATCGAGGAGGACGAATCGCAGGCGGAGATCTACCAGCGCCTGGCGCGTACGCTGAAGGGCGAGTTCCGGCGCGAGGAATTCTCGCTCTACGAGGTGGCGGCCAACAAGAAACAGATGAAGGCGATCATGGTCGACGGCGATGCGGCCGACGGCTGCCGCTGGTGCGACCCGCAGATCATGGTCCGGCCGGAAGCCTGCCGCGTCCATCGCACCGGCCACCTGGTCGACGGCGTCAGCGACCCGGCCATCTGCTACTCCTTCCGCCCGCCGGCCGAGGCCGACGGCCGCCGCCACGTCTGCTTCCCGGTCATGCAGTCCGGCTCGGTCGGCAGCGTGGTGCAGATCCTGACCCGGCCGGAGGAACAGGAATCCCTGCATGCCGCCATCCCGTTCATCAACGTTTACCTGCGCGAGACGGCGCCGGTACTGGAAACCAAGCGGCTGATGGAAAGCCTGCGCGACTCGACGCTGCGCGACCCGATGACCGGCCTGAACAACCGCCGCTTCCTCGAGGAGTACGTCGAGACGCTGGTCGCCAGCGTGCAGCGCAAGCGCGCCCACGCGGCGATCCTGATGCTCGACCTCGACTACTTCAAGATGGTCAACGACACCTACGGCCACGATGCCGGCGACGCGGTGCTGAAGGCACTGTCCACCGTGCTCAAGCAGTCGGTGCGGGCGGCCGACCTGGTGATCCGCTACGGCGGCGAGGAATTCCTGATCATCCTGCTCGACACCTCCGGCGCGGCGGCCGAGGGTGTCGCCGAGAACATCCGCGCGACGGTCGAGGAACTGAAGGTGCCGATCGCCGGCGTCGTGCTGCAGAAGACCATCTCCATCGGCGTCGCCGACTTCCCGGACGACAGCGAGACCTTCTGGCAGGCGGTCAAGTTCGCCGACGTCGCGCTGTACCAGGCCAAGGAGCAGGGGCGTAACCGCGTGGTCCGCTTCAACCCGAGCATGTGGTCGGACAACAAGGAATACTGAGCCGGCGCATCTTGTACAAAAAGTACCGGATAAATCGACTTTGGCGCGGATTATCAAACATTAACTGAACCAATACACTGGCAGCCTTCCCCTCCCGAAAGCTGCCCGTGATATCCGCCCTCTCCCTGCTGCTGGTCTTCCAGCTGACCGGCGAAGTGCTGGCCCGCTACTTCGCCCTGCCCGTGCCCGGTCCGGTGATCGGCATGCTGCTCTTGTTCGTCGCCCTCGTCCTGCGCGGCGGCCCCGGCGACGAGCTGCGCACCACCAGCCAGAACCTGCTACAGCACCTGTCGCTGCTGTTCGTGCCGGCCGGCACCGGCATCATGGTGCATCTGCACCGGGTCGCCGACGAATGGCTGGCGCTGCTGCTGTCGCTGTTGATCAGCACCGTCGTCACGCTGGTCGTCACCGCCCTGGCGATGGCCTACTGCCAGCGCCGGGCCGTGCCGGAGCCTCGGCCATGACGCCGCCGATCAGCGAGCTGTGGGTTTACCTGTCGGCCTCGCCGCTGCTGGGCCTGACCGTCACC
>DASUZG010000430.1:0-3392 GCA_036376995.1 Azonexus sp.
GTATCGATACTGAAGCCAAGGCTGGCGCTGCCGCGCCGGCTGCCGAAGCGCCGAAGGCTGCTGCTCCGGCCGCCAAGGCGGCCCCGGCTGCTGCCGCCGCCCCGGCTGGCACCGCCAGCCCGTCGGCCCGCAAGATCCTCGACGAGAAGGGCATCGCTTCCGCTGACGTCGCCGGTTCGGGCCGTGGCGGTCGCGTGACCAAGGAAGACGCCGTTGCCGCTGCGCCGAAGGCCGGCCCGGTTGCCGCTGCCGCTCCGGCTGCGGTCAGCATCGCAGCCCCGACCACCGGCGTCGCTCTCGGCGAGCGCACCGAACAGCGCGTGCCGATGTCCCGTCTGCGCGCTCGCGTTGCCGAGCGTCTGCTGCAGTCGCAATCGACCAACGCCATCCTGACCACGTTCAACGAAGTGAACATGGGCCCGATCATGGCGCTGCGCAAGCAGTACGCCGAGAAGTTCGAAAAGGCCCACGGCGTCCGCCTCGGCTTCATGGGCTTCTTCGTCAAGGCCGCTTGTGCCGCCCTGCAGAAGTTCCCGGTCCTGAACGCCTCGGTTGACGGCAACGACATCGTCTATCACGGCTACATCGACATCGGTATCGCCGTCGGTTCGCCGCGCGGCCTGGTCGTTCCCATCCTGCGCAATGCCGACCAGATGTCCATCGCCGAGATCGAGAAGAAGATCGCCGAATTCGGTGCTAAGGCCAAGGACGGCAAGCTGTCGATCGAAGAACTGACCGGCGGTACCTTCTCCATTTCGAACGGCGGCGTCTTCGGCTCCATGCTGTCGACCCCGATCATTAACCCGCCGCAATCCGCGATCCTCGGCATCCATGCCACTAAGGACCGTGCGGTCGTTGAAAACGGTCAGGTCGTCGTGCGCCCGATCAACTACCTCGCCATGTCCTACGATCACCGCATTATCGACGGCCGCGAAGCCGTCCTCGGTCTGGTGACCATGAAGGAAGCCCTGGAAGATCCGTCCCGTCTGCTGCTCGGCGTCTGATCGTCGTTTGCCGGCGCCAGCGTCCCGCTCCGGGCGCTGGCGCTTTTGCACATCTGAAGAACAAGAGAGGTAACTCATGTCCAAGCAATTCGACGTGCTCGTCATCGGTGGCGGCCCCGGCGGCTACGTGGCGGCGATCCGCGCCGCGCAACTGGGCTTTGCCACCGCCTGCTGCGAATCCAATCCTTATGCCGACCCGAAGGGCGAACCGCGCCTCGGCGGTACCTGCCTGAACGTCGGCTGCATTCCGTCCAAGGCCTTGCTGCACACCTCGCACCTGTTCGAGGAAGCGGCACACACTTTCGCCGGCCAGGGCATCAAGGTCTCCAAGCCGACCATCGACGTGCCGGTGATGAAGGCGCGCAAGGATACTGTCGTCAATCAGCTGACTTCCGGCATCAAGGGCCTGTTCAAGAAGAACAAGGTCACGATGATCCCGGGCCACGGTTCCTTCGTCGGCAAGGAAGGCGACCTGTGGAAGGTCAAGGTCGGCGCCGAGGAAGTGCTGGCCAAGCAGGTCATCATCGCCACCGGCTCGAAGCCGCGCCATCTGCCGAACGTGCCGGTCGACAACAAGATCGTCATGGACAACGAAGGCGCGCTGGACCAGGAATCCGTGCCCAAGAAGCTGGCCATCATCGGTGCTGGCGTGATCGGCCTGGAAATGGGCTCGGTGTGGCGTCGCCTGGGTTCCGAAGTGACCGTCCTCGAAGCGATGCCGGATTTCCTGGCCTTCGCCGACCAGGATGTCGCCAAGGAAGCGCTCAAGCTGTTCACCAAGCAGGGTCTGGCCATCCAGACCGGCGTCAAGATCGGCGAGATCAAGACGACCAAGAAGGGCGTCTCGATCGCCTATGAAACCAAGGACGGCAAGGCCGAGAAGCTCGACGCCGACCGCCTGATCGTCTCGATCGGCCGCGTGCCCAACACCGACGGCCTGAATGCCGAAGCCGTGGGCCTCAAGCTCAACGAGCGCGGCATGGTCGAAGTCGATGGCCACTGCCAGACCAACCTGCCGGGCGTCTGGGCCGTCGGCGACGTGGTGCGCGGTCCGATGCTGGCGCACAAGGCGATGGAAGAGGGCGTCATGGTCGCCGAACTGATCGCCGGCCAGGCCGGTCACTGCAACCTCGACACCGTGCCGGGCGTCATCTACACCGCGCCGGAAATCGCCTGGGTCGGCAAGACCGAACAGCAGCTGAAGGCTGACGGCGTCGCCTACAAGGCCGGCAAGATCCCGTTCCTGGCCAACGGCCGGGCGCTGGGCATGGGCGACCCGTCCGGCTTCGTCAAGATGCTGGCCTGCGCCCAGACCGACCGCATCCTCGGCGTGCACATCATCGGCCCGAATGCCTCCGAACTGATTTCCGAAGCCGTCGTGGCGATGGAATTCGGCGGTGCCTCGGAAGACTTGGCGCGCATCTGCCACGCTCACCCGACGCTGTCGGAAGCGGTGCACGAAGCGGCCCTGGCCTGCGACAAGCGCCCGCTGCACTTCTAAGCGCTCGTTCAGCCAGCAAGGCGGGTTGCGGTCACGCACCCGCCTTTTTTGTTTGCTGCGCCGGCGCGGATTTCTCCGAATCCGCCGCCGTTCTTTGGCAAAATACGCCACTTCCCCACGCTGATCCGGCCCGATGCCCCACAAGAAACTGAACGTCGCCGCCCAGGGCATGCTCGACGCCTACCAGAATCTGCTTGCCGCCCGCGGCTATGTCGCCGATGCCGCCCAGATGACGGCGGCCACCGCACTGCAGACCCTGTACACCAATCTGCTGCATTTCAAGGTCAATCGCGGCAGCACCTTCAAGCGCCTGCTGGCGCCGCCGAAGCCGCCCAAGGGCGTGTATTTCTGGGGTGGGGTCGGCCGTGGCAAGAGCTTCCTGATGGATTGCTTCTACGACTCGGTGCCTTACCGGCGCAAGCGGCGCATCCATTTCCACGCCTTCATGCAGCAGATCCATCGCGATCTCGACCAGTACAAGGGCGAGCCGGACCCGATGCTGAAGGTTGCCGAGCAGGTGGCCAAGGAAGTGCGCCTGCTCTGCTTCGACGAATATCACGTCTCCGACATCGCCGATGCGATGATTCTCGGCCGCCTGATGGACGGCCTGTTCGCCAAGGGTGTGATCGTCGTGATGACCTCCAACTACCCGCCCGATCAGTTGTACCCGAACGGCCTGCACCGCGAAAGCTTTCTGCCGACCATTGCGCTGCTCAACAAGAACCTCGACGTGTTCGAGGTGGAAGCCGGCATCGACTACCGGTTGCGGGCGCTGGAGCAGGTCGAGATCTACCATCACCCGGCCGATACTGCTGCCGAAAAGAAGATGCTCGACTACTTCCGCATGGTTGCCGGCGAGGAGGGCAAGAAGGGCGGCCACATCGAGG
>DASUZG010000431.1:0-4486 GCA_036376995.1 Azonexus sp.
ACCATGGAAAAGAAGGGCCTGCCGACCGGCATCTACGTGACCCACCCGCTGACCGGCGAACAGGTCGAAGTCTGGGTCGGCAACTACGTGCTGATGAGCTACGGCGACGGCGCCGTGATGGCCGTGCCGGCCCACGACGAGCGTGACTTCGCCTTCGCCCTGAAGTATCAGCTGCCGATCAAGCAGGTCGTCGCCGTCGACGGCGAGACCTTCAGCGACCAGGCCTGGGCCGAGTCCTATGCCGACAAGGTCAATGGCAAGCTGGTCAATTCCGGCAAATACGACGGCCTGGGCTACGACGCCGCCGTCGACGCCATTGCCGCCGACCTCGCCGCCAAGGGCCTGGGCGACAAGAAGGTGCAGTTCCGCCTGCGCGACTGGGGCATTTCCCGCCAGCGCTACTGGGGCTGCCCGATCCCGATCATCCACTGCCCGTCCTGCGGCGACGTGCCGGTGCCCGACGAGCAGCTGCCGGTCGTGCTGCCGGAGAACGTCGAGATCACCGGCGCCGGCTCGCCGCTGGCCAAGATGCCCGAGTTCTACGAGTGCAAGTGCCCGAAGTGCGGCGGTGACGCGAAGCGCGAAACCGACACGATGGACACTTTCTTCGAGTCGTCGTGGTACTTCCTGCGCTACGCCTGCCCGGACAACGCCACGGCCATGGTCGACGAGCGCGTCGCCTACTGGTGCAAGGGCGGCATCGACCAGTACATCGGCGGCATCGAGCACGCCATCCTGCACCTCTTGTACTCGCGCTTCTTCACCAAGCTGATGCGTGACGTCGGGCTGATCGGCGATCTCGGCGAGCCCTTCGCCAACCTGCTGACCCAGGGCATGGTCGTCGCCCCGACCTTCTACCGCGAGGGTGAAGGCGGCAAGAAGCTGTGGCTCAATCCGGCCGACGTGGATGTCGTCACCGACGAGCGCGGCCGCCCGACCGGCGCGACGCTGAAGAGTGACGGTGCGCCGGTGGTCATCGGCGGCACCGAGAAGATGTCGAAGTCGAAGAACAACGGCGTCGATCCGCAGGCGCTGATCGACCAGTACGGCGCCGATACGGCCCGCCTGTTCATCATGTTCGCCTCGCCGCCGGACCAGTCGCTGGAATGGTCGGACGCCGGCGTCGAAGGCGCCTTCCGCTTCCTGCGCCGCCTGTGGAAGACGGTCTACGACCATACCCAGGCCGGCCTCGTTGCCGCCTGCGCAAGCAGCGAAGGCCTGTCGTCGGCCCAGGCCGACCTGCGCCGCAAGCTGCACCAGACCATGGGCAAGGTCGCCGACGACTACGGCCGGCGCAAGCAGTTCAACACCGCCATCGCCGCCGTCATGGAGCTGCTGAACGCCCACGACAAGTGCGACCTGAAGGATGCCGCCGGCCGCGCGCTGGCCCAGGAAGTGCTGGAGTCGGCGACGCTGTTGCTGTTCCCGATCGTGCCGCACATCGGCCAGGCGCTGTACGGCGAATTGAAGCCGGGCGCCGACGCCGGCCTGGCCGCCTTCCCCAAGGCCGATCCGGCCGCGCTCAAGCAGGACGAGATCGAGCTGGTGGTGCAGGTCAACGGCAAGCTGCGCGGCGCCATCCGCGTGCCGGCCGGTGCCGACAAGGCTGCCATCGAGGCGGCGGCGCTGGCCAACGAGGACGCCCTGAAGTTCACCGAAGGCAAGCCGCCGAAGAAGGTCGTCGTCGTGCCGGGCCGCCTGGTCAACATCGTCGTCTGAGGAAGGCCGCCATGCCGCTGCTGCGTTCGCTGTCCCTCCTGCTGCTCGTCGCGATCCTCGCCGGCTGCGGCTTCCAGTTGCGCGGCGCGCAGAGCAGCGGCCTGCCCTACAAGAGCCTGTACATCGCGCTGCCGGACACGGCCGAGGTGCGCGTCTGGCTCGAGCGCTACGTCCGCGCCACCGGCGGCACCGAACTGGTCGCCGACGGCAAGGCCGCCGAGGCCACCTTCCAGCAGCTGTCCGACAGCCGCCAGAAGACCATCCTCAGCGTCAACGCCAAGGGCCGCGTCCGCGAATACCGGCTGCAGCTGATCTACCGCTTCCGCGTCGTCAACGGCAAGGGCCAGGAGCTGGTCGCGCCGAACGAGATCAACCTCAGCCGCGACATCACCTACAACGACTCCACCGTGCTCGCCAAGGACCAGGAAGAGGGCCTGCTCTGGCGCGACATGAACAACGACCTGGTCAACCAGATCATGCGGCGCCTGTCGATCGTCAAGCCGCTCGATCCCGACCGGCAGGAAGACGAGCTGTAATGCTGCTCAAGGGCGAACAGCTCGCCGCGCACCTCGAGCGCGAGTTGCGCCCGCTGTACGTCCTGTACGGCGACGAGCCGCTGCTGGTCCTGGAAGCCGCCGACGCCATCCGCGCCAAGGCACGCCGCAGCGGCTACAGCGAGCGCGAAGTGCTGACCGTGCTGCCGCAGTTCGACTGGGGCCAGCTGCTGGCGGCCGGTGGCAACCTGTCGCTGTTCGGTGACAAGAAGCTGATCGACCTGCGCATCCCGACCGGCAAGCCGGGCAAGGAAGGCAGCGCCGCCTTGCAGCAGTGGTGCCAGCACCTGTCGCCGGACACCCTGCTGCTGGTCACGCTGCCGGAACTCGACTGGAAGGAAGAAAAGGCGGCCTGGTTCACCGCCCTGGTCAACGCCGGCGTCGCCCTGAAGCTCAACGCCCCGCCGCTGGCCGAACTGCCCGGCTGGATCGCCGGCCGGCTGCGCCGCCAGCAGCAGAGCGCCGATCTCGACAGCCTGAAGTTCATCGCCGAGCGCGTCGAGGGCAACCTGCTGGCCGCCCACCAGGAAATCCAGAAACTCGGCCTGCTCCATCCGGCCGGCCAGTTGAGCGCCGCGCAGATCCGCGACGCCGTGCTCAACGTCGCCCGCTACGACATCGACGGCCTGCGCGACGCGCTGCTGGCCGGCGATGTCGGCCGCCTGACGCGGACGCTGGACGGCCTGATGCAGGAAGGCGAGGCGCCGCCGCTGGTGCTGTGGGCGATGAGCGAGGAAATCCGCGCCCTGGCGACGATCCGCAGCGGCCTGGATAGCGGCCGGCCGCTGGAGCAGCTGCTGAAGGACGCCAAGGTCTGGGGACCGCGCCAGATGCCGGTGAAGAAGGCCCTGCAGCGCCTGAGCACGGCCAGCCTGGAAGCCGCCCTGCAGCACGCCGGCCGCATCGACCGCCTGGTCAAGGGGATCGGCCAGGGCAACCTGTGGGAAGAGTTTTTGCGCCTGGGTCTCGCGCTGTGCCCGGGCGGTAAGTTTGCCGCAAGGAATCACACATAGGCTGACCGGCCATCACGACAAGCTGAACCTGGGGGGGTTTATGCATCATTCACATTGCACCGTCATGGTGCTGGCGCTGTGCGCCGCACTGCCGTCACAGGCGGCGGACGATGTGTCGCCGCTGCTGCCGCTGTCGCTCGACGAACTGATCGCCACCCCGGTCACCACCGCCTCGCGCCGGGCCGAAGCGCGCGAACGTACGCCGGCCCACATCCTGGTGATCACCCGCGAGCAGATGCGCGACCGGCGCTACAAGAACCTCGCCGACCTGCTCGAAGACCTGCCCGGCGTCGATTTCCAGCGCGGCACCCGTTCCACCCAGTACAACAACTTCGTCTTCCAGGGCCACGTCAGCAACAACAAGCTGCTGATCCTGCTCGACGGCGTGCGCATCGACCACCCGGCCGGCGGCAACAAGATTCCGGTGGCCGAGAACTACTCGCTGTATTTCGCCAAGCAGGTCGAAGTGCTCTACGGCCCGGCCGCCGCGCTGTACGGCGCCGACGCCTTCGCCGGCGTGATCAACATCATCACCCAGAAGGCGGCCGACCAGCCGGCGGCCAAGGTGGCGCTCGGCGGCGGCAGCTGGGGTTCGGTCGAAGGCGATTTCCTGGCCAGCGGCCAGCTCGCCCCGGGCCTCAACATCACCGCCGGCGCCCATTACCAGGAGAGCGACCGGGCGCCGCTCGACGAGTACTACCCGAAGGATTTCCAAAAGGTCGCAGCCGGCGG
The DNA here is from genome assembly GCA_036376995.1 of Azonexus sp. Taxonomy (GTDB): domain Bacteria; phylum Pseudomonadota; class Gammaproteobacteria; order Burkholderiales; family Rhodocyclaceae; genus Azonexus. The sequence goes on from DASUZG010000431.1 coordinate 4,019, forward strand.
CGTGCCGGCCAGCCAGCGCGAGGACTACGTCGGCGACATCAGCAGCCAGAGCCAGTACCTGCGCGTCGATGCCGGCGACCGGCTGACCGTCGGCTTCTACCGCAACCGCTTCCGCAACCTCAGCAGCAACGGCGACCATCCGTCCAAGGTCTTCTTCCTCGCCGACGCCTACTGGGACACCACCATCGAGACCGGCTACGGCAAGTACCGCGTCGACCTGAGCCCGACGCTGAGCAGCGAAACGGTGGTGGACTTCTCGCGCTACGAAGTCGACCCTCAGTCGCGCTACGTCAATTCCTTCACCAATTTCGAAGACCACGGCTACGACTATGCCTACGGGCGTCGCGCTGGCATCGAGCAGAACTTCAACTGGCAGGCGAACGAGGCGCACACGCTGCAGGCCGGCGTCGGCTACCGCAATTACCACGCCATCGAAACGCCGGATCTGCCCCGCCCCTACCGCCGTTC
>DASUZG010000432.1:0-6331 GCA_036376995.1 Azonexus sp.
CGTGAACACGATCACTTCCTTGAAGGCGCTGGCGTAGAACGACGAATAGGCTTCCAGCAGGCCGACCAGCACGGCGCCGAGCGCCGCCAGCGGGTAGGAGGCGAGGCCGCCGATGATGGCGCCGACGAAGCCCTTGAGGCCAATCAGGAAGCCGGACTCGTAATAGATGGTGGTGATCGGCGCGATCAGGAGGCCGGAGAAGGCGCCGATGGCCGCCGCCAGCGTGAAGCACAGCTTGCCGGCAAGAATCGGCGGAATGCCCATCAGGCGGGCGCCGGTGCGGTTCATCGCGGTGGCGCGCAGAGCCTTGCCGTACAGCGTGCGCTCGAAGAAGAAGTAGAGGCCGATGATCAGCAGCGCCGAGGCGAACACCACCAGGATGGTCTGGCCCTGCAGCGGCGCGCCGGCGAGTTCGAACGAGAGTTCGGTGAAGGGCGGTGTGCGCGAGCCTTCGGCGCCGAAGAAGAGCAGCCCCAGGCCGACCAGCGCGAGGTGCACGGCGACCGAGACGATCAGCAGCACCAGCACCGAGGCGCTGGCCAGCGGCTGGTAGGCGATGCGGTAGATCATCGGCCCCATCGGCACCACCAGCAGCATGGCGACCACTACCTGTACGGCCAGCGGCAGCTGCGCCGGCGAGATGGCGAACAGGCCGGCGGCAGCCAGCAGCGGCCCGCCGACATTGAAGATCAAGAGCGGCGGCAGCTTGGCGTAGCGGCCCTCGCGGACCAGGCGGACGCCGTCGAGTACGGCCACCGTGCTGCCCAGCCCGAGCAGCAGCCAGATGGTGCCGGGCACGTGGCCGGCCTGCAGCGAGGCGAGCGTCAGCGCGCCGAAGGCGACGAACTCGCCCTGGGGAATGAAAATCACGCGGGTGACAGTGAATACCAGCACCAGGGCCAGCGCCAGCAGGGCGTAGATGGCACCGTTGGTGATGCCGTCCTGGCCGAGGAGAAGGAGGATTTGAAGGTCCATCGGGAAGCGGAGACGAAGACTTGGCGCGCCCTGCGCGCCGGGCAGCCGTTCAGGACGGCGAGCGATCAAGCGAAGCGGGCACAAGGCGCCGCCCCCGAAGACCGTGCCGGCGGCACGGCGTGGGGGCGGTAACGCGGCGACCGCGAGCTAACTTATTTGACGAGTTTCCAGGTGTTGTTTTCGATGGTCGCCATGACGCGGGCACGCTGGTCGAAGCCCTGGTGGTCGTTGGCCGACAGGTTGAAGATGCCATGCGCGGCCGGCAGTTCCTTGGTCGCTTCGAGCGCATCGCGCAGCGCGCGGCGGAATTCGACGCTGCCCGGCTTGGCCTTCTTCAGTGCCGCCGGAATGGCGTTCTGCAGCAGCAGGCCGGCATCCCAGGCATGGCCGCCGAAGGAGCTGACGCTGCCCTTGCCGTGCGCCGCCTCGTACTTGTTCACATAGTCGAGCGCCGACTTCTTGACCGGGTTGTCGTTAGGCAGTTGGGCGGCGACGACCATCGGGCCGACCGGCAGGAAGGCGCCTTCGACGTCCTTGCCGCCGACGCGCAGGAAATCGTTGTTGGCGACGCCGTGGGTCTGGTAGATCAGGCCCTTGAAGCCCTTTTCCTTCAGCGTCTTCTGCGGCAGCGCGGCCGGTGTGCCGGCACCGCCGATCAGCACCGCGTCGGGCTTGGCGGCCATCACTTTCAGCACCTGGCCGGTGACCGAGGTGTCGTTGCGCTGGTAGCGCTCGCTGGCCACGACCTTCAGCTTGCGGGCTTCGGCGATCTTGGCGAATTCCTTGTACCAGCCTTCGCCGTAGGCGTCGGCGAAACCGATGAAGGCGACCGTCTTCACGTTCTTGTCAGTCATGTGCTGGACCAGCGCGGTGGCCATGTGGGCGTCGTTCTGGGCGGTCTTGAAGACCCACTTGCGCTTGGCGTCCATCGGTTCGACGACGATCGCCGAGCCGGCCATCGAGATCAGCGGCGTCTCGTTGTCGACGGCGACGTCCATCATCGCCAGCGAGTTCGGCGTGGTGGTCGAGCCGATCACCACGTCCACCTTGTTCTCGCTGATCAGCTTCTTGATGTTCTTGGTCGCCGCGGTCGGGTCGGTGGCGTCGTCGAGCACGATGTAATTGACCTTTTCGCCGCCGATGCTGGCCGGCAGCAGGGCGATGGTGTTCTTTTCCGGAATGCCCAGCGAGGCCGCCGGGCCGGTGGCGGACAGCGAGACGCCGACGTTGATGTCGGCCATGGCGGTGGCGGAGAAGGCGGCGAGAACGGCGACGGTCAGTTTTTTCAGCATGGTCTCATCCCGGAAGTGAATGCGGTAAAGGGCGGAAGTCTAGCACGCGGCACCCCGGCCGACTGCCGGGGGCCGCGCCATGGGGAGTCGGCTCAGCGGGCCAGTTGCCAGGTGCCGTTCCTGACCACGACGACGACGCGGGAACGCTGGTCGAGGCCGAGGTGGTCGCCCGGGCTGGTGTTGAAGACGCCGTGGGCGCCGGCCAGCTCGCGCGTGGTTTCGAGCGCGTCGCGCAGGGCCATGCGGAATTCGCGGCTGCCCGGCTGGGACTTTTTCAGGGCCGCCGGTACGGCGTTGGCCAGCAGGCCGCCGGCATCCCAGGCGTAGGCGCCGAAGGCATTGACGCTGCCCTTGCCGTGCACCGCCTCGTATTTGCCGACATAGTCCAGGGCCGGCTTGCGGATCGGGTTGTCGGCCGGCAGCTGGGCGGCGACCAGCACCGGGCCGGTCGGCAGCACGGTGCCTTCGCAGTCCTTGCCGCAGATGCGCAGGAAGTCGTTGTTGGCGGCGCCGTGCGTCTGGTAGATCAGGCCCTTGAAGCCTTTTTCCTTCAAGGCCTTCTGCGGCAGGGCGGCCGGCGTGCCGGCACCGCCGACCAGAATGGCGTCGGGCTTGGCCGCCAGCAGCTTGAGGATCTGCCCGGTCACCGTGGTGTCGGTGCGGTTGAAGCGCTCGCTGGCCACCACCTGGATCTTGCGCGCCTGGGCGAGCTTGGCGAATTCCTGCCACCAGCCTTCGCCGTAGGCGTCGGAGAAGCCGATGTAGGCGGCGGTCTTCACGTTGTTGCTGGTCATGTGCTCGAGGATGGCGGTGGCCATCTGGGTGTCGTTCTGCGGCGTCTTGAACACCCACTTGCGCTTGTCGTCCATCGGCTCGACGATGCGCGCCGAGGCGGCGAGCGCGATCATCGGCGTTTCGCCCTCGGCGGCGACGTCGATCATGGCCAGCGAATTGGGCGTCGTCGACGAGCCGATGATCAGATCCACCTTGTGCTCGCTGATCAGCTTGCGCGCGTTCTTGACCGCCGTGGTGGTGTCCGAGGCATCGTCCAACACGATGTAATTGACCTTCTGGCCGGCGATGCTCTTCGGTAGCAGATCGATGGTGTTCTTTTCCGGAATGCCGAGCGAGGCTGCCGGGCCGGTGGCCGAGACGGTGACGCCGACGTTGAGGTCGGCGAGCGCGCTGGTGGCGAGGCCGGCGAGCAGCGTGGCGAGCAGTGTCTTCTTCAATTTTGTCTCCCTTGGGTGAATCAATTGCATAAAGGGCAAAACCCTAGTGGCAACTCGGTATTCCCGCAAGCCGGCCGGTCAACAAGGCGTCAAACGGGGCGTGATAAAGTCCGCTCTTTCCTCCTAAGCACAACGGGTCCTGCCATGTTTTCCGGAATCATCGCGGCGGTCGGCCGCATCACTCACCTGACACCCCGCGAAGTCGGCTACCGCCTGCATGTCGATGCCGGCACCCTCGGCCTCGACGATGTCGCCCTCGGCGATTCGATCGCCCACAACGGCGTCTGCCTGACCGTGGTCGGCAAGGAAGGCAACCAGTTCATGGTCGACGTGTCGCCGGAAACCCTGTCCTGCACCGTCGGCCTCGATGCGCCCGGGCCGGTCAATCTGGAAAAGGCCCTGCGCCTGTCGGATGTCATCGGCGGCCACCTGGTTTCCGGCCACGTCGACGGCGTCGGCGAGGTGCTGCGCTTCGATGCGGTCGGCGACAACCGCCTGCTGGAAATCCGGGCGCCCCAGGACATCGCCCGCTTCATCGCGCGCAAGGGCTCGATCACCGTCGACGGCACCAGCCTGACGACCAACGAGGTGCAGGGCCAGACCTTCACCATCAACCTGATCCCGCACACCCTGGAAAACACCACGCTGCACCGGCTGGCGCCGGGCGCCCGGGTCAATCTCGAAGTCGACCTGATCGCCCGCTACGTCGAGCGCATCCTCGGCGCCGACGCCAAGTAAGCAGCCAGCCCGGGCGTCGTCAGTGCGGGCGCGCCGGTCCCAGCCCGGCCAGCAGCCGGTCGGCCTGGGCGGAAAAGCTTTCCGGAGCCGGCAGTTCCTGCGGATCGAGCGTCAGCAGCAGCATCGCCAGGCGCTCACCGCGGGCGTTGTGCAATTCGGTGAAACGAATCGGCCGGGCATCCGGGTGCCCGGCGTCGCGCTTGACGTTCATCCGGTCCAGATACAGCTCGCCGGGCGTCGCCCATAGCTGACGCTCGGCGCCGGCCAGCACCTCGCACAGGATGTCGAGCTGGCCGCCCATGTTGCGCTCGTCGATCGGCAGCCCGGCCAGCTGCGCTTCGAGCTGATCGAGTTCCGCCTGCAAGGCGAGGGCATCGACCGGTTCCGCGGCGGCCTCGGCGAAACTCCAGCCGCCGCGTTGCAGGATGCCCAGCTTGTTGCGCAACAGATCGCGCTGCTGGTTGAGTTCGACCCGCTCCGAGCGGGCTTCGCTGACGCGCCACAGCGCCAGGCCGACCAGGTGGTCGAAGGCGCGCCGCTTCAACTGGCGGCGGGTTTCGCCCTCGCTGGCGGCCGGGTCGGCCAGGCGGTGGCGGGCGAAGCTGACGGTGACCTGGGCTACGTCGCGGCGCAGCATCTCGCCTTCGAGAGCCATGCCGAGCGTGTTCTTTTCCCGGCATTCGGCCAGCAGCAAGGCGGTGACCGGCTCGCCCCCGGGATGGCCGGCGCGGAATTCGCCGAGCGCCGGATCGCTGGCGAACACCTCGCGCATCTGTTCCGGGGCGGCGAACAATGCGGTCAGCAGCGGACTCTGCGCATAGTTGGCGCTGCGCGCGGCGAGCGGCGCCGGGAAGGCGTCGATCAGGGCGACGACATGGTCGAGCGCCGTGCAGACCGGTTCGCGGAGCTGTCGGCGGTAGCCCGGCAGCAGCCGCAGCCGGGGATAGAGGCCGTCGATGGCCCGCTCGGTGGCCATCTCGATCAAGGCATCTGGATGGCGGCCGGCACTGTCCGGACCGCCAAAAATGCTCTGGAAAATTTTCAGCATGAGCGCACTCCCGCAGGGCTGGTGGCCGCGCCCGGCCCGGCTTCAGAAGCGCAGCTTGACCGTGTCGACCTTGTGCTTCTTCGGCGAGACATCGGTGGTGACCCGGCGCTTGGGCAGGCTCACCTTGTCGCGCGGCATCTCCTTGTAAGACACGCGCTTGAGGATATCGCCGATGATGTTCAGCCGCGCCCGCTTCTTGTCGTCCGATTGGGCCACGATCCACGGTGCCCAGGCGCTGTGGGTGTACTTGAACATGTCGTCGCGGGCCGCCGTGTAGTCATCCCAGCGCGCATAGGACTTCAGGTCCATCGCCGTCAGCTTCCAGGTCTTGCGCCCGTCGTCGATGCGCGACTGCAGGCGCCGCGTCTGCTCGTCCGGGCTGACATCGAGCCAGTACTTGAGCAGCACGATGCCGGAATCGACAATGGCCCGTTCGACCGCCGGCACCACCTGCAGGAAGTGCTTGACCGCCTTCTCGTCGCAAAAGCCCATGACCCGTTCGACGCCGGCGCGGTTGTACCAGCTGCGGTCGAAGATCACCACTTCGCCAGCCGCCGGCAGGTGCGGCAGGTAGCGCTGGATGTACATCTGCGATTTCTCGCGGTCGCTCGGCGCTGGCAGCGCGACCACGCGGAACACCCGTGGGCTGACGCGCTCGGTCAGGGCCTTGATGGTGCCGCCCTTGCCGGCCGTATCGCGGCCTTCGAAGATGACGACGATCTTCTGGCCGGTCTGCGTGACCCACTCCTGCATTTTCACCAGCTCGATGTGCAATTCCTTGAGGGCCGCTTCATAGGCCTTGTTGCCGAGCTTGCCGTCCTTGTCTTTCTTGCCAGCCATGACCTTCTCCTTGCCTGATCGGATTGCTGGTCGGTCACCCGCGAAGGGGCGGCGACGCCGGTCGGCTGGCCGGCATAGCGCTGCCGGTCCAGCCGTGCCGTATCGCCCTACTTCGCCCCGCCCTGGCGCAGTTCGTCGAGGCCCTGCCGGAGCTGCTTGGCCCAGGCATTGACGATGGGGGTCAGGTCGTTCCAGGTGATGGAATC
>DASUZG010000433.1:0-4405 GCA_036376995.1 Azonexus sp.
GCGGCACGGCGATAGAGGGCCAGCGCGTCATCGTAGGCGACGCCGAACTTGGCCGCCTTCAGGCCGGTGGAAATGTAAGGGTGGGTCTTCGGATCGACGTTGGGATTGACGCGCAGGCTGACCGGCGCCTGCTGACCGAGCTGGCCGGCGACGTCGTTGAGGCGTTCCAGTTCCGGGATCGATTCGATGTTGAAGCAGAAGATGCCGGCTTCCAGCGCCAGCTTCATCTCGGCGGCCGTCTTGCCGACGCCGGAGAAGACGACTTTTTTCGGATTGGCGCCAGCGGCCAGCACACGCTGCAGTTCGCCGCCGGAAACGATGTCGAAGCCGGCACCGAGGCGGGCGAACAGGTTGAGGATGGCGAGATTGGAGTTGGCCTTGACGGCGTAGCAGACCAGCGCGCCGGCACCGGCCGGGTGGGCGCCGAGGACATCGTGGAATTCGCGCAGCGCGGCTTCCAGCGCGCTGCGGGAGTAGACATAGGCGGGCGTGCCGAACTGCTCGGCGATGGCCGGCAGGGCAACGGCTTCGGCGTGCAGGACGCCGTCTTTCAGGGCAAAGGAGGTCATTGGCTTTCGGTGCTGGAGGGCGTGCTAACATCCGCCGCGGGCTGCTTGCCGTTGCCGAACAGCGGCTTCGGTGCCGGGCCGGGCGGCAGTTCGAGCGAGCCTTTGGTGCCACAGGCGGCAAGGCTCAGGACAATCAGCAAGGCGGCGATTCGGGACATGTTCGGGAGCGCTGGCGGCGAAGAGCGGGATGGTATCACGATGGATGACAAGGAATTCAGCGGTCTGGCCGAGGTCGCGATGGCCCGGATCGAGGCCGCGCTGGAGGCCTGCGGGGCCGACCTCGATTTCGAACTGGCGGCCGGCGGCGTGCTGGAAATCGAGTTCGCCGATGGCAGCAAGATCATCGTCAACCGCCACGGCGTGGCGCGCGAAATCTGGGTTGCCGCCCGTGCCGGCGGCTTTCATTTCCGCTGGGACGGCAGTGCCTGGCGTGACACCCGCGATGGCGCCGAGTTGATGGACAAGCTGTCGCAGCTCGCCAGCCAGCAGGCCGGCGAGGCGGTCACGCTGCGCTGATCAATCGCTCGGCGGCTGGCTCGGGTCGGCCGCCGGCAACGGGGCCGGCGCCTCTTCCTCGGCCGGGATCTTGCCCATGTTCTCGGCGTATACGTAGTTGCGTTCGCGCCCCTCGCCGAAGCTGACCAGGCCTTCCGGCGCCGTCGGCAACTGCATCGGCACGTCCTTCAGCGCGCGCTGCATGTAGCCGATCCAGATCGGCAGCGCGGCCGAGCCGCCGGTTTCGTTGTTGCCAAGCTTGCGCGGCTGGTCGAAGCCGATCCAGGCACAGCCGGCGACACTCATTTGATAGCCGCAGAACCAGGCATCGACGTACTCGTTGGTGGTCCCGGTCTTGCCGGCCAGGTCCTGCCGCTTGAGGGTCGCCGAGGCGCGGGCAGCAGTGCCGTAGATGGTGACGTCGCGCAGCATCATGTCCATCATGAAGGCATTGCGCGGGTCGATGACGCGCAGCGCCTCGTCGCCGGCCGGCGTGCCGGCGGCCCGCGCAAGGACCCGATCCTTCTCGTCGCGGATCTCGCGCACGATGTAGGGATTGAGCTTGTAGCCGCCGTTGGCGAACACCGCATAGGCCGAGACCATCTGCCACGGCGTGACCGAGCCGGCGCCCAGGGCCATGGTCAGGTAGGGCGGGTGGCGCTCGGCGTCGAAGCCGAAACGGCTGGCGTAGTCCTGGGCATAGTGGGTGTTGATCGACTGCAGCAGGCGGATCGAGACCATGTTCTTGGACTTGGCCAAGGCCGTGCGCATCTTCATCGGCCCTTCGTACTTGCCGTCGTAGTTGCGCGGTTCCCAGGCCTGTGAGCCGGTCTGGCTGGCGGGGATGACGATCGGCGCGTCGTCGATCACGCTGCCCGGGCCGTAGCCTTTCTCCAGCGCGGCGGAATAGATGAAGGGCTTGAAGCTTGAGCCGGGCTGGCGCCAGGCCTGCGTCACGTGGTTGAACTTGTTGCGGTTGAAGTCGAAGCCGCCGACCAGCGCGCGGATCGCGCCGTCCTGCGGCGAAAGGGCGACGAAGGCGGATTCCACCTCCGGCAGCTGGCTGATCTGCCAGTTGCCCTTGTCGTCCTTCTGCAGGCGGATGACGGCGCCGCGGCGCAGGCGCTTGTTCGGCGGCGCCTGGTCGTCGAGCAGGCGTGCCGCGAATTTGAGGGCGTCGCCGCTCAGCGTCACCGTTTCGCCGCCCTTGCGATAGGCCTTGAGCTGCTTGGGGTTGGCTGACAGCACCAGCGCCGGAACCAGGTCGCCGGCATCGTGGATGTCCTGCAGGGCTTCGTCCAGGCTTTCATCCTGGTCGGTCTTGAACTGGCTCATGTCGAGGAAGGACTCGGCGCCGCGGTAGCCGTGGCGGCGGTCATAGTCCATCACCCCCTTGCGCAGGGCGGTGTAGGCAGCTTCCTGCTCGGCCTTGACCAGCGTCGTGTAGACCTTCATGCCGCGCGAGTAGACTTCATCCGGGAACTGCTCGGCGGCGAGCTGGCGCGCCATCTCGGCAGCGAATTCGGCATGCACCGAGAATTCCGAGAGTTCGCGCTTGATCACCAGCGGTTCCTTGACGGCAGCTTCGTGCTGCGCGGCGGTGATGTGGCCCAGTTCCATCATCCGGCGCAATACATAATGCTGACGGATGCGGGCGCGCGATGGATTGACCACCGGGTTGTAGGCCGACGGGGCTTTCGGCAGGCCGGCCAGCATCGCCGCTTCAGCGATGGTGATGTCCTTCAGCGGCTTGCCGAAGTAGATCTGGGCGGCGGCGGCAAAACCGTAGGCGCGCTGGCCGAGGAATATCTGGTTGATGTAGAGCTCGAAAATCTGGTCCTTGCTCAGGTTGCTTTCGATCTTGAACGACAGCAGGGCTTCATACAGCTTGCGGGTGTAGGTTTTCTCGCCGGTCAGGAAGAAGTTGCGGGCAACCTGCTGGGTGATGGTCGAGGCGCCCTGGCGCTTGCCGCCGCCGAGCAGGTTGGCGCCGGCGGCGCGCAGGATGCCGAGATAGTCGACCCCGCCGTGCTGGTAGAAGCGATCGTCTTCGGCGGCCAGGATGGCCTGCTTCATCAGCGGCGGCACGTCGCCGATCGCCACCACGGCCCGGCGTTCTTCGCCGAATTCGCCGATCAGGTACCCGTCGGCGGTGAAGACGCGCAGCGGAATCTTCGGCCGATAGTCGGTCAGGGCTTCCAGCGAAGGGAGTTTCGGGTAGGCTAGAACCAGGACGATCAGGGCGATGGCTACGCCGATCGCCACCAGGCCAAGCAGCAGAACGATCGGATAAAGGATCAGGCGCAATGCCAGAGGCAGGGTAGACAAGATGGAAAATGCCCGCGCAAAGTGGAGTGGCGCGAATTATACGCTGCCGCATTTGACCGCCGTGAAAGTGCTTTACATGCCTTATGGTTGTTGCTAGCATCTGAAGTAAATTATTGGTTGTTTTGCTAACTTCGCATTCCGTAAGGACTTTTTGGGGGTCTGGTGGGCTTCGATATCTCCGCGTTGTTTAATCCCAAGGCGCGCCCCTTGCTCGGACTGGACATCAGTTCCTCCGCTGTCAAGATGGTGGAGTTGGCCGCCAACGGGAAAGATGGCTATCGCGTCGAGCGCTACACCATTGAGGTGTTGCCCAAAGACGCGGTTTCCGATGGCAACATCGCCAATCTCGAAGGCGTTGTCGATTGCGTGCGCCGGGCCTGGAAGCGATTGGGCACTTCGACGCGCAATGTCGCCATGGCCCTCCCGGGATCGGCCGTCATCACGAAGAAGATCATCGTGCCGGCCGGCTTGCGCGAAGACGAACTCGAAGCTCAGGTCGAGTCGGAAGCCAACCAGTACATTCCTTTCGCGATCGACGAAGTCAATCTCGACTACCAGGTGATCGGCCCGGCACCGTCGTTGCCCGACGAACTGGAAGTGCTGATCGCTGCCTCCAAGAAAGAGCGCGTCGAGGATCGCGTCGCTGTCGCCGATGCGGCCGGTCTGAAAGCGGTGATCGTCGACGTCGAGTCGCTGGCGACACTGTCGGCTTACGAATTGATCGAGCGCCAGTTGCAGGAATCGGGCAAGAACCAGGTTGTCGCGCTGGTGGACGCCGGAGCCAATGTAATGAACCTGACGGTCCTGCGCAATGGTCAGCAGGCCTATGCCCGCGAGCAGGCGTTTGGCGGAGGTCAGCTGACTCAGGACATCGCGCGCCACTATGGCATGAGCTACGAGGACGCCGAGGCCGCGAAGCGGGCCGGCAATCTGCCGGAGGGATACGAGGCCGAATTGCTGAATCCCTTCATGGAGAACCTGGCCCTGGAAGTATCCCGAGCCTTGCAGTTCTT
>DASUZG010000434.1:0-7359 GCA_036376995.1 Azonexus sp.
ATATCGAAGACGTGCGCGGCAGCACCTTCAACGACACCCTGACCGGCAATGGCGGCGACAACCTGCTGCTGGGCGAGGCCGGCAACGACAGTCTGGCCGGCGGCAGCGGCAACGACAGTCTGGCCGGCGGCGCCGGCAACAACACGCTGGACGGCGGTGCCGGCAACGACACCATCGTGCTCGCGGGCAATCGCGACGAATGGACGCTGTCCCGCCCCACTGCCACCGATCTCGTGCTGACCTCGGCCTACGGCATCGCCACGATCCGCAATGCCGAGTTCTTCCAGTTCGACGACGGCACCCAGAATTTCTCCGAACTCACCGGCAATGCCATCACCGCCCTGGCCGACAGCTGGGTCGGTACAGCCGGCGACGACTCGGTCAATAGTTTGGCCGGCAACGACACCCTGGTCGGCGGCGACGGCTACGACACCCTGAACGGCGGTGCCGGCAGCGACAGCCTGTTCGGCGGCACCGGCGACGATACCTTCATCGTCGATGTCGCCGGCGACGCCATTGTCGAAGCCAGCGACGAGGGCCTGGATTTCGTTGAAGTCGCCTTCACTACCGCCGGCACCTATGCCCTCTCAGACAATATCGAATGGGCCAACATCACGAGCACGGTTGCTGGTATCAATATCACCGGCAACGACCTGGACAATTGGCTGGACGGCAATGATCTAGCCAACATAATCGCAGGGGCGTCCGGCAACGACTTTATCGAGGGCGATGCAGGAAACGATACGCTGGAAGGTGGCACCGGCAATGACACATTGGAAGGCGATTCCGGTTCAGACCGCATGGTCGGCGGTACCGGAGATGATCAGTACGAAGCCGATACAGCTACCGACGTCATCGTCGAACAAGTTGGCGAAGGCACGGATAGTGTGGAAGTTGCCTTTACAGCTGCCGGCACCTATGTCTTGTCAGCAAACATCGAGAATGCGGTCGTCACCGGCGGCGCCGCCGGCATCAACATCACCGGCAACGCCTCGGCCAACCAACTGACCGGGAGCGCTCTGAGCAATACCCTGCTCGGCAATGCCGGCAACGACACGCTGGTTGGCGCCGGGGGCAACGACACGCTCGATGGCGGTGCCGACAGCGACACCATCGTGCTGCAGGGCAATCGCAGCGAGTGGACGGTCTCCCGCCCCAATGCCACCGATCTCGTCCTGACCTCGGCCTACGGCATCGCCACCACCCGCAATGCCGAAGCCTTCCAGTTCGATGACGTCACCGAGAACTTCGCCGAAATCACGGCCAATGCCATCACTGCCTTCGCCGACAGCTGGGTCGGTACGGCCGGTGACGACGCGGTCGACGGCCTGGCCGGTAACGACACGCTGAGCGGCGGCGACGGCAACGACACCCTGAACGGCGGCACCGGCATCGACAGCCTGATCGGCGGCAACGGCAACGATACCTTTATCGTCGATGTCGCCGGCGACACCGTCATCGAAGGCAGCGGCGAAAGCACCGACCTGGTCAATGTCGCCTTCACCGTCGCCGGCACCTATACGCTGGCCGCGCACGTGGAGAACGCCACCGTCACCAGCACCATCGCCGGCGTCAGCATCACCGGCAACGGCCTGTACAACGTGCTGACCGGCAACGCCCTGGCCAACGTGCTGAACGGCGCCGAGGGTAACGATACGCTGATCGGCGGCGCCGGCATCGACACGCTGATCGGCGGCAGCGGTGATGATGAATACCTCCTGGATACCGCCAGCGATGTGGTCACCGAAGCGGGTGCGGGCGGCAACGATACGGTCAAGCTGGCCTTTGCCGGCACCGGCTACACCCTGACCGCCAACGTCGAAAATGCGATCGTCACCTCCGGCGCGGCCATCAGCGTGACCGGGAACGATCTCGCCAACGACATCACCGGCAATACGGCCGCCAACACGCTCAATGGCGGCGCCGGCAACGACACCATCACCGGAGCCGGCGGCAACGATATCGTCAATGGCGGTCTCGGCAGCGATACGGCTGTGCTGCGCGGCGTCCTCGCTGACTATGCGGTCACCCGCCCGAGCGTCACGCAGACCATTTTCACCTACATCCCGGACGGCAGCACCCTGGCGCTGACCGACGTCGAGAACGTCGCCTTCGCCGGTGACGACAGCCAGCACCCCCTGGCCGCGCTGATCGCGCAGATCGGCTCGACCGGCAGCGATGCACTGACCGGTGGCGGCGGTGACGACACCCTGAGCGGCAACCTGGGCAACGATACGTTGAACGGCGGCGCCGGCGATGACGATCTGCAGGGTGGCGACGGCCTCGACATCCTGGCCGGCGGCACCGGCAACGACATGCTCGACGGCGGCGCCGGCAACGACACCTACCGCTTCGGCATCGGCGGCGGCGACGACATCGTTGTCCAGAACGATGCGCTGGCCACCTCGGTCGACACCGTCGAGATCGATGCAGCCGTCGGCAACTACACCTCCGGCGAAACGACGCTGAGCCGCGGCTGGCACAGCTACGACGATCTGGTGGTGACGGTGAATTCCGGATCGCCCGGCGCGGAGGGCGTCGATCACATCGTGATCAACAATTTCTTCGCCAACGACCTGGTCAATGGTGCGGCGGCGATCGACCAGATCCGTTTTGCCTTTGATGGGTCGCAGTTGAGTCAGAGTCAGATTCTCGCCGAGTTGCTCCAGGGGACGGCATTCGACGACTGGCTGCGGGGCTACGCCAACAGCAACGACAGCATCGCCGGCCTGGGCGGCAACGACGAGATCGGTGGTGCGGCCGGCAACGACACGCTCGATGGCGGGCTGGGCAACGACACGCTGTACGGCGATGCCGGCAACGACAGTCTGGTCGGCGGCGCCGGGCATGACAGTCTTCTCGGCGGCCTCGGCAACGACACCCTGTATGGCGGTGCGCTCGACGACACGCTGGCCGGCGGTGACGGTTCCGACACCTACAGCTTCAACCTGGGCAATGCCCATGACCAGATCGCCGATGCGAGCGGCGACGCCGATGTGCTGAGCTTCGGCTCGGGTATTCTCGCCGCCAACACGCAGGTTCACCGCGAAGGCGACGATCTGCTGGTTACCTTCACCGGCAGCCCGGGCGACGGAATTGAAATCGAGGACTATTTCACCAGCGGACAGATCGAGACTTTCCGCTTCGGCGACGGCAGCACCTGGTCGGCGGTCACGATCAAGACCAAGGTGCTGCAGCCCACCAACGGCGACGACGAAATCACGGGATACCTGGGCAGCGAATCGCTGCGCGGCCTCGCCGGCAACGACACCATCAATGGCGGGGCCGGCAACGACACGCTCAACGGCGGCATCGGCGACGACCTGCTGACCGGCGGCACCGGTTCGGACCGCTTCGTGTTCGATACGCTCGACGGAACCGACACCATTGCCGACTTCACCAGCGGCAGCGATGTGATCGCGCTGTCGAAGTCCGTCTTCGGCCTGGCGGGAAGCGTCGGTTCCACGGTCAGCCTGGCCGGGCTGACGGGCTCGGGGGAATTTGCCTACGACAGCGGCAGCGGCGAACTCAGCTACGACGCCGACGGCGCCGGGGCAGGCGATGCCGTCACCGTCGCCATCCTTGGCCAAAGCGCGCATCCGGCCAGCCTGGGCAACGACTTCCTGATCATCGGCTAAGCGGAAGCGACGGAGCAGGCGGCGGCGCCTGCTCCGTCCTCGCCGTTGCCCCACGGAACACCGCGCCGGGCTGACGAATTCGCCCCCATCGAACGCTTGGTTTTAATAATGCCAATTGCCACCGCCGCCAGCCGCGGTTTCAATGGCATCCGGGACAAGCAACCGGATCACAACTTTGGAAAAATCGAACGCTTTGGGCGCCGGGTTGGCCCTGCTGGCCGCTTTCGGCTTCTCGCTGAAAGCCATCTTCATCAAGCTGGCCTACCCCTACGGCGTGGATGCCATCACGCTGCTGGCGCTGCGCATGGGCTTCTCGCTGCCGGTCTTCCTGTGGGTCGGCCTGGCCCGGGAGAAGTCCGCCACCGCCCTCAGCGGCAGCGACTGGGGCCGGCTGCTGGCGCTCGGCTGTTTCGGTTACTACGGCGCCAGCCTGCTCGACTTCTGGGGCCTCGAATATATTTCGGCCGGCCTCGAGCGCCTGATCCTGTTCACCTACCCGACGCTGACCATCCTGATCGGCGTGCTGTTCCAGGGCAAGTCCTTCTCCTGGCGCGAAGGCGCGGCGCTGGTGCTGTGCTACAGCGGCATCGGCTTCGCCTTCGTGCACGATCTCAACCTCGCTGAATCGCGCGACGTGTGGATCGGCGGCGCGCTGGTGTTCGGCTCCAGTGTCTCCTACGCGATCTACCTGGCCGGCAGCGCGCCGATGATTTCCCGCCTCGGCGCCCTGCGCTTCTCGGCGCTGGCCATGCTGTGCTCGTCGGCGGTGACATTGCTGCATTTCGCTGCCGTCCAGCCGCTATCGGCCTTCATCCAGCCGCTGCCGGTCTATGGCTGGAGCCTGGCAATGGCACTGTTCGCCACGGTGGTGCCGGTCTTCGCGCTGTCGGCGGCGATCCGCCGCCTCGGCGCCGGCCGGACGACGCTGTACGGCATGGTCGGGCCGATGCTGACCATCGTCTTCGGCTGGTGGCTGCTCGACGAGGCGATTTCGCTGGCGCAACTGGCCGGCGCAGCACTGGTGGTGGTCGGCATTCTGATCGTCAGCCGCAGGTAAGCGCCGGCGCTTCGGGTTAGAATCCGGCGCATGATTGGAATCCTGCTCATCACCCATGGCAGCTTTGGCGAGGCGCTCGTGCAGAACGCCTGCCACGTGCTGAACAAGCGCCCGGTCCAGTTGAACCAGCTCGGCGTCGCCGCCCAGGACGATCCGCTCGACCTGCTGCCGCTGGCCCGCCGGATGGTCGAGCTGGTCGACAACGGCAAGGGCGTGCTGCTGCTCACCGACATTTTCGGCGCCACGCCGTCCAACCTTGCCCTCAAGCTGCTCGAGCCCGGCCGCATCGAAGGCCTGACCGGCGCCAACCTGCCGATGCTGCTGCGTGCCCTGACCTACCGCGAGAAGGGCATGGAAATCCTGCTGCAGCGCGCCCGCGACGGCGGCCGCGACGGCGTCATCAACATGCTGGATCACTGACATGCTGACCCGCGAAACCGAAATCATCAACAAACTGGGCCTGCATGCCCGCGCCTCGGCCAAGCTGACCCAGCTCGCCGGCAAGTACAAGTGTGAAGTGTGGATGACCAAGGGCACCCGCCGCATCAACGCCAAGAGCATCATGGGGGTGATGATGCTGGCCGCCGGCAAGGGCTCCAAGGTCAGCGTCGAGACCGACGGCCCGGACGAGGCCGAGGCGATGGACGCGTTGCTGGCGCTGATCGCCGACTACTTCGGCGAAGGGGAGTAGGGGCCATGAGCTTCACCCTGCACGGGCTCGGCGTCTCCGGCGGCATCGCCATCGGGCGAGCCCTGCTGATGTCGCACGCGACGCTGGAAGTGTCGCACCTGACCGTCGGCCCGCGCATGGTGGACAAGGAAATCGCCCGTTTCGACCAGGCCGTGGCCACGGTCAAGAAGGAACTGGCGATGATGAAGGAATCGACCGAGCATGCGCCGGCCGAACTGTCCGCCTTCATCGACATCCACACGATGTTCCTGGAAGACCCGGAACTGATCGACAAGCCGCGCGAGATCATCCGCGAGCGGCGCTGCAACGCCGAATGGGCGCTGGTCCAGCAGATGGAGCAGTTGGTCGAGCAGTTCGAGCAGTTCGACGATCCCTACCTGCGCGAGCGCAAGCTCGACGTCCGCCAGGTGGTCGAGCGCGTCATCAAGGAGCTGCTCGGTCACCCCAGCCGGGCCGTGATGAAGGCCGGCAAGGGGCTCAAGGAAGAGACGCTGATCGTCGTTGCCCACGACCTGTCGCCGGCCGACGTGATCTCGTTCAAGGAACACCGCTTCGCCTCCTTCATCACCGACGTCGGTGGCGCCACGTCGCACACCGCAATCCTCGCCCGCAGCATGGCCAGTCCCTCGGTGGTCGGCCTGGAGAACGCCCGTTCGCTGCTGCGCGACGGCGAACTGCTGGTGGTCGATGGCCAGCGCGGGGTCGTCCTCGTCAATCCGGACGAGCGCGTGCTGGAGGAATACCAGCTGCGCAAGAACCAGATCGAACTCGAGGACACCAAGCTCAAGCGCCTGAAGAGTGCCAAATCGCAGACGATCGACGGCATCGAGGTGCAGTTGCACGCCAATATCGAGTTGCCGGTGGACATCCCGGAAGCCCTCGAAGGCGGCGCCGAAGGGGTCGGCCTGTTCCGTACCGAGTTCCTGTTCCTCGACCGCGGCGACATGCCCGACGAGCAGGAGCAGTACGAGGCCTACAAAAAGGTGGTCAAGGGCATGGGCGGCCGGCCGGTCACCATCCGCACCTTCGACCTCGGCAACGACAAGGATCTGCGCCCCGATTCCATTTCCAGCCTGCACGACCGGGTCAAGACCAACCCGGCGCTCGGCCGCCGCGCCATCCGCCTGTCGCTGGCCGAACCGCAGATGTTCCAGACGCAGCTGCGGGCCATCCTGCGCGCCTCCAAGTACGGCCCGATCAAGCTCTTGATCCCGATGCTGGCGCACGCCCATGAGATCGACCAGACCCTGGCCGCGCTGGAGCAGGCGAAATCCAGTCTGCGCGGCGAGAAGATCGTCTTTGACGAGAACATCGCCGTCGGCGGCATGATCGAGATCCCCGCCGCCGCGCTGGCCATCGGCCTGTTCCTGCGCCGCTTAGATTTTCTGTCGATCGGCACCAACGACCTGATCCAGTACACGCTGGCCATCGACCGCTCCGACGAACAGGTCGCCTCGCTGTACGACCCACTGCACCCGGCCGTGCTGATGCTGCTCGCCCACACCATCGCCAGCGCCGAAAAGGCCGAGGTGCCGGTCTCGGTCTGCGGCGAGATGGCCGGCGACCCCAAGCTGACCCGGCTGTTCCTCGGCATGGGCCTGCGCATCTTCTCGATGCACCCGTCGCAGATCCTCAAGGTCAAGAACCGCGTGCTGAAAGCCGACGTCAGCGAAATCGCCCCGACCGTGCGCCGCATGCTGCGCCTGGAAGAACCGGGCAAGCTGCGCGAGGCGCTGGAAAAGCTCAACGCCTGACACCGTGGCGGATCGCCTCCGATCCGCCGAAACAACCGCCCCACCTCATTCTTAAGGACTAGTCCGGCAGCGGCGCGACAATTTGTCGCATTCCGGATGAGTGCCTGGCCGGGCAGAATCGGCGCCCTCAATTCCGTACAACAATCGAGGGAGAGCTTCATGGGGTATCGCATCCGCCCGCTGGCGGCGGCCGTGGCCGTGCTGTTCGCCGGCACCGTG
>DASUZG010000435.1:0-4506 GCA_036376995.1 Azonexus sp.
GGCTGTTCGAGGATCTGCCGGGCGACCGCCTGCGCATCCTGACGCAGGAAACCCAGATCGGCCAGCCGGCCCGGGAACTGGCGGCGAGCAGGCCGAATCCGATGCTCAACGCCCACCAGGAATGGCTCGAAGGCCTCGCCCTCAGCGCCCGCCCAGACCTGGCCAATTAATGGAGAACGCCATGAATTCCCTCAAGATCCTGATGATCCTCACTTCCCAGGCCACCATGGGTGCCGGCGGCGCGCCGACCGGCGTCTGGTTCGAAGAACTGGCCACGCCCTACTACGCCTTCGTCGATGCCGGCGCCAAGGTGGAGATCGCCTCCATCGCCGGCGGCCGCATTCCGATCGACCCCAACTCCCGCCAGGCGGCCGGCACCAACCCGGCCAGCGTCGAGCGCTTCCTGCAGGACCCGGCGGCGATGGCCAAGATCGAACAGGCGCGGCCGGTGGAAGGCATCGATACCGCCGGCTATGCGGCAGTCTTCCTGCCCGGCGGCCACGGCACCATGTGGGATCTGCCGGACAGCGCCGCCCTGGCCGCGTTGCTCGCCACCGCCTGGCGCCAGGACAAGGTCGTCGCCGCCGTCTGCCATGGTCCGGCCGGGCTGGTGAACGTCCGCGACGACGCCGGACAGCCGCTGGTCGCCGGCCGGCGGGTCAGCGCCTTCAGCAATGCCGAGGAAGCCGCCGTCGGTTTGACCGGCACCGTGCCCTTCGCACTGGAAAGCCGCTTGCGCGAACTCGGCGCACGCTACGAATCAGTGCCCGACTTCCAGCCGTACGCCATCCGCGACGGCCGGCTGGTCACCGGCCAGAACCCGGCCTCGTCCGAGGAAGTCGCCCGGCTGACGCTGGCAGCCATCCGCGAAGCCGCCGACCGCGCCCGTTGATTTACCATTCCCCCAAAACTTGAATCGATCGGGACGCATGCCGTCCCGCCACTCCAGGAGATCCGCATCTTGTCCGCCCTCTTTTCCCCCTTCCCGCTGAAGGACGTCACCCTGCGCAACCGCATCGCCATTCCGCCCATGTGCCAGTACAGCGCCGTCGACGGCCTGAGCAACGACTGGCACCTGAGCCACTACGCGAGCCTTGCCCGCGGCGGCGCCGGCCTGGTCATCGTCGAAGCCACCGCGGTGGCGCCGGAAGGCCGCATCACGCCGGCCTGCCTCGGCCTCTGGAACGACGAGCAGGCCGAGCGGCTGGCCCGCATTGCGGCCGCGATCAAGGCCGCCGGCGCCGTGCCCGGCATCCAGATCGGCCATGCCGGGCGCAAGGCCAGCGCCAACCGTCCGTGGGAAGGCGACGACCACATCGCCGCCGACGATCCGCGTGGCTGGACGCCGATCGCACCCTCGGCAGTCGCCTTCGGCGCCCACCTGCCGCGCGTGCCGCAAGAAATGAGCGTGGCCGACATCGCCCGCGTCCGCGACGATTTCGCCGCCGCCGCCCGGCGCGCCCGCGATGCCGGCTTCGAGTGGCTGGAACTGCACTTCGCTCACGGCTACCTGGCGCAAAGCTTCTTCTCGGTCCATGCCAACCAGCGCACCGACCAGTACGGCGGCGACTACGCCGGCCGCAGCCGCTTCCTGCGCGAAACCCTGGCCGCGGTGCGCACCGAATGGCCCGAGCGTCTGCCGCTGACCGCTCGCTTCGGCGTCATCGAATACGACGGCCGGGACGAGCAGACGCTGGCCGAATCGATCGAACTGACCACCCAGTTCCGCCGCGGCGGGATCGACCTGCTGAACGTCAGCGTCGGCTTCTCCATTCCCGAGGCCAAGATTCCCTGGGGCCCGGCCTTCCTCGCCCCGATCGCCGCGCAGGTACGCCGCCAGGCCGGATTGCCGGTCGCTTCCTCCTGGGGCATCGATGCGCCGCTGACCGCCGACCGCGTAGTGGCCGAGCAGCAGATGGATCTGGTGATGATCGGCCGCGCCCACCTGGCCAATCCGCACTGGTCCTACCAGGCGGCCCTGCAGCTCAAGGAGGAGCGGCCGTCGTGGGTGCTGCCGGCGCCCTATGCCCACTGGCTGGAAAAATACCGCCCGACCGCCTGAACCGGCCTTACACGACAGGGAGAAACCTCATGAAAGCCATCCTGACCGGACACAGCC
Organism: Azonexus sp.; assembly: GCA_036376995.1. Lineage (GTDB taxonomy): Bacteria > Pseudomonadota > Gammaproteobacteria > Burkholderiales > Rhodocyclaceae > Azonexus. Next base: position 2,120 of record DASUZG010000435.1, read on the forward strand.
GCGGCCTCGGCCAGGCCATCGCGGCCGAATTGCTGAGCCGGGGCATTCCCGTGCTCGGCGTCGCGCGCGGCACCTGCCCCGAACTCGCCGCCCGCTTTCCCGACCTGCTGCAGGAAGCACCGGTCGACCTCAGCGATCCGGACGCCCTGCGCGCCTGGCTCGCCGGCGACACACTGGCGCGCTACGTGGCCGGGGCACCGGCGCTGCTCCTGATCAACAACGCCGGCATGCTCGGCCCGGTCGGTCCGAGCGGACGCCAGGACGCGGCGGAACTGGTGCGCACGGTCAATCTCAACCTGACCGCCCCGCTGCTGCTCGGCAACGCCGTCGCCGGCCAGTATCGCGGCCCGCTGCGCATCGCCCACATTTCCAGCGGCGCCGGGCGCTCGGCCATCGCCGGCTGGAGCCTCTACGGCGCGACCAAGGCGGCGCTCGACCACCATGCCCGCTGCACGGAGGCCGACAACGAGCCGCAACTGCGCATCTGCAGCATCGCCCCGGGCGTCATCGACACCGCGATGCAGGCGGCAATCCGCGATACGCCGGCCGAGGATTTTCCGCTGCTCGAGCAGTTCATCGCCCTCAAGCAGGACGGCAAGTTGTCGTCGCCTGAAGAAGCGGCCGGGCGGCTGGTCGGCTATTTCCTGAGCGACGAATTCGGCCGCGAAGCGGTGGCCGATGTGCGCAACCTTCCTGGCGGCTGAGGCAACTCAATGGAAATCCCGGCTGCTCGTTGGCAGCCGGCCGAGCCAGGCCGAGAGATCGACCAGGCGCTTGGCGACCAGGTGCACCACCTGCCCTTCCTGCTGTAGCTGGCCATAGACGCCGAGCAGCGCGGCGCCCAATAGTTCGCGCCGCTGTTTTTCCACCAGCCAGGGCTGGACGACGACGTTGGTCCAGCCGCTTTCATCTTCCAGCGTGACGAAGACGACGCCGGTGGCGGTGCCCGGCCGCTGCCGGCCGACCACGATGCCGGCGGCGCGGACCAGCGCCCGGTCGCCGGCCGCAGCCAGTTCTGCGGCACTCAGGAAGCGGCGCTCGGCCAGATGCGGGCGCAGCAGGGTCAGCGGATGGCGGCGCAGCGTGTGGCCCAGGCGCTGGTAGTCGGCGACCAGGTTCTCGCCATCTCCGGGTGCCGCCAGCTCGGCCGGCGTCTCCGGCGTGGCGATGCCGGCGAACAGGTCGCCCTGGCGCGCGCTTGGCTGACGATTGGCGGCGCTGGCCGCCCAGGCCGCCTGGTGGCGATGGCCGGCAAGGCTGTGCAGTGCATCGGCGGCGGCCAGCAGGTCGAGGTCGCGGCGTTGCAGCCCGGCGCGCGCTGCCAGTTCGGTGACATCGGCGAATGGCCCGAGGCTGCGCGCCTGCGCGATGCGCTCCGCGCTATCGGCAGCCAGCCCCTTGATTTCGCGCAGGCCGAGGCGCACCGCGTCGTCGGCCTCGACCCGGCTGTCCCAGTCGCTGTGTGCGACATCGACGGGCAGGACGACGACGCCATGGCGCCGCGCATCCTGAATCAGCATCGACGGCACGTAAAAGCCCATCGGCTGGCTGTTCAGCAGGCCGCACAGGAAGGCCGCCGGGTGGTGGCGCTTCAACCAGGCCGAGGCATAGACGAGCAAGGCGAAGCTGGCGGCGTGCGACTCGGGAAAGCCGTATTCGCCGAAGCCCTGGATCTGGGCCACGATGCGCTCGGCGAAAGCGGCCGGCAGGCCGTTCCTGGCCATGCCGGCGCGCAATTTATCTTGATAGCGCTGCAGGTTGCCCTTGCGCCGCCAGGCGGCCATCGCCCGGCGCAGTTCGTCGGCTTCGCCGGGCGTGAAGTCGGCGGCGACGATGGCCAGTTGCATCACCTGTTCCTGGAAGATGGGCACACCGCAGGTGCGTTCCAGCACCTTGTCGACGGCCGGCGAAATCTTTTCGATGCGTTCCTTCTCCTGGCGCCGTTTCAGGTAGGGATGGACCATGTCGCCCTGGATCGGCCCGGGCCGCACCAGCGCCACCTCGACTACCAGATCGTAGTAGCAGCGCGGCTTGAGGCGTGGCAGCATGGCCATCTGGGCGCGCGATTCGACCTGGAAGACGCCCATGCTGTCGGCGTGGCAGAGCATCTCGTAGGTCGCCGGATCTTCCGGCGGAATGTCCTGCATCCGGAGTACCTGCCCGCGCTGATCGCCGACGATGGCCAGCATGCGGCGGATCGCCGAGAGCATGCCGAGGGCCAGGACATCGACCTTCATCAGCCCGACCGCATCGAGATCGTCCTTGTCCCACTGGATCACCGTGCGTTCCGGCATTGCCGTGTTCTCGACCGGCACCAGCCGCGCCAGCGGCCCGCGCGACATGACGAAGCCGCCGACATGCTGGGTCAGGTGGCGGGGAAAACCGCG
>DASUZG010000436.1:0-2997 GCA_036376995.1 Azonexus sp.
CGGCCTGTTCGGAAGCCTTCTGCATCGCCGCCAGCAGGTCGTCCATCCGGTAATTGCCGCCCTGCATGCGCTTGACGCAGCCGGCGCAGTAATTGGCGATCGCCGACAGCGGCTGGTTCAGCTCGTGAGCCAGCGAACTGGCCATTTCGCCCATGGTGATCAGGCGCGACGTCTGCTCCAGGCGCTTCTGCTGCTGCAGGTTCACTTCGTCGATGTGCTTGCGGTCGGTGATGTCGGCGCCGATCTGGACGCGCACGGTGCGCCCGTCCACCCAGCGGATAGCGCGTTCGTGCAGGTGGTACCAGTGGCCGGACAGGAGGTGCTGCAACTCGCCGTCGTACAGTTCATAGGGCAGGTCTTCCGGCCCCAGTTCGGCCGGGTTGCATGCCAGCATCTCCGGTGCCGGGCGGCAGGCGGCGGTGACCACCGCCGAATTGGCGCCGACCGTGTCGAAGCCGAAGATGCTCTGGAAGGCGCGGTTGGCGAACAGGATTTCGCCGGTCTGCACGTCGGCCACGTGCACCGCCGAATCGAGGCCGTCGATGACGGTGACGAAGCGCTCGTGGGCGCGTTCGAGTTCGACCCGCACCCGTTTCGGTTCGGTGATGTCGTTCATCGAGGCCATCCAGCCGATCTGGACGCCGTTGGTGTCGATCAGCGGCGAGAAGTAGAGGCGGACGTCGAAACGTTCGCCGCTCTTGCGCATGATGCGCATCTCGAAGCCGCTGGCCGGCGCCTGGCCGGCCAGCGCCTGGTCGATATTGTGCTGAAGCTTGGCGAATTCCTCGGCCGGCCAGTAGGGATAGGGCGGGGAGACGCCGACCAGTTCCGCTTCGTCGAAGCCGGTCATGCGGCAGAAGGCGGCATTGACGAAGGTGATGCGCCCGTCCAGGTCGATCGCGCGCAGGCCGGTGACCATAGATTGCGACATGGCCTGGCGGAAGGCGTAGGCATCGCGCAGCTTTTCCTCGGTGGCGGCCCGGTGGCGGGCATGGCGGCGCAGCTGGATCAGCGTGATGGTGGCGATGCCGGTCAGGACCACGATCAGGATCGCCGGCAGGAAGGTGATCCACAGGCCGCCGCCGCGATAGGCGACGATGCGCATGCCGAGCGGGTTGCCCGGCAGGTCGAGGCGAATCGATCCGGAAATCTGCCGGTCGCTGGGTGTCACCGACGTGTTGCTGAACAACTCGTGGTTCTCGGCATCGACGATGGTCAGCGCATAGCGCGAATTGAAGCCGGACGGCAGCGTGTGGCGCAGCAGCGGTTCGAGCGACTGCACGGCGATGAAGGCGCCGAGGTCGGCGCTGCTTTGCCGTACCGGCAGCACCAGGTCGTTGGCCGGCCCGGGCTGGACGCCCTGGTATTCGCGCGAGAACACCGGGCGCCGGGTGCGCAGCGCTTCTTCGAGGGCGGCCAGGCGCACGCCGTCGAGCTGCTCGCCGACGAAGATCGCGGTCGCCTCGTTCGGCGCCACCCATTCGACCTTGCCCTCGGTGCTCACCCAGACGATGGCTTCGAGCTCCGGGTTGTCGTTCACGTAGCGGCTCGACTTGACCTGGAAGGCTTCGTAGGTGAGCTGGCGAAATTCCTGTTCGCGCCCGAGTTCGCCAAGAAAGTCGCGATGGGCGTTGAGGCGGCTCTCGATGGTCCGTTCCGCCCAGTGCATGTCGCCTTCGAGCGCCGAGCGCGCGGTGTCCTGCTCGCGCCACTGCAGCAGCGCGGTGACGACCAGCATGGCGATGGCGAAGACGCCGATGGCGGCATACGGTGCCAGCCACAGCCGGGTTTGTCGGTGAGGAGCGGGAGGCGGACTGATGAACATCGTCCAATTTTTCGCTGCTGCGTCGGGAGCGGCCATTGGTACTTACCCTAAGCGGCGGCAAGGGCCGCCACGACAGGCGTTGGCGCCGGCGACACGGGGCTTCATACGGGCGCCAGCCAGGCCGCCAGCAACGGCACCAGCAGCGCTGTCAGGGCGCCGTTCAGGCCCATCGCCAATGCCGCGAAGGCGCCGCTCTGCTCGTTGACCTGGAAGGCGCGGGCGGTGCCGATGCCGTGCGAGGCGACGCCGATGGCGAAGCCGCGGATGGCCGGGTCGCGCAGCTTCATGGCGTCGAACACGTAGCGCGCGCCGACCGCACCGATGATGCCGGTGATGATGACCAGCACCGCGGTCAGCGACGGAATGCCGCCGATGCGCTCGGCGACGCCCATGGCGATCGGCGTGGTCACCGATTTCGGCGCCAGCGACAGCTGGGTCGACGGGCTGGCGCCGAACAGCCGGCCAATCAGGACCGCCGAGAGCACTGCGCTCAGGCTGCCGGCGAGCAGGCCGACGACGACCGGCAGCAGCATCGCGCGCACCCGGCGGATCTGCTGGTACAGCGGAATGGCCAGGGCGACGGTGGCCGGGCCGAGCAGGAAATGCACGAACTGGGCGCCGGCGAAATAGGTTTCGTAGCGGGTCGAGGTCAGCCACAGGAACAGCACCAGCATGGTTACCGCGATCAGCACCGGGTTGGCCAGCGGATTGGTGCCGGAGCGCCGGTACAGCCAGAACGCGGCCTGGTAGGCGAGCAGGGTGACGGTCAGGCCGAGCAGCGGCGAGGCCGACAGGTAGACCCACAGTTCGCTGATGGGCGGCGTCATGGCGCCTGCTCCGGCGCGGCGCGGCGCTGGCAGACCTGCATCGCCATCGCAGTGACGATTAGCGTGACGACGGTGCTGATCAACAGCGACAGCAGCAGCGCCAGCCATTCCTCGGCGACCCGGTGCAGATGCACCATGATGCCGGTGCCGGCCGGCACGAACAGCAGCGACAGGTGCTGCAGCAGGTTCTGGCTGGTGGTGCGAAGGTCATCGCCGGGGCCGCCGCGCAGGACGAGGGCGACGAACAAGAGCAACATGCCGATCACCGGACCGGGCACGGGCAGGGCGAAGTAGCGGGCCAGCACTTCGCCGGTCAGCTGGAAGACCAGCAGCAGGGAGAGGGCG
>DASUZG010000437.1:0-3616 GCA_036376995.1 Azonexus sp.
AGCGCTTCATCGGGGCGCTGCAGGAAGGCTTCGACATCGTTTTCAACATCGGCACGTCGAGCGTTTTTCCCTACATCACGCAGCCGGTGGTGTTCGCTGCCGGCAGTGGCATCACGACGGTGGAAATAAATCCGTCGCGAACGCCGTTGAGCGACATCGTCGATTTTTACGTGCCGCTCGGCGCGGCAGCTGCCATGACAGCGATAGTGGCGCGGACAGGGGTGGATTTCCGCTAGGGGGGCTGCATCCTGGGCCTTTCGCAAAGGCTTGCCGGGGTGATTGTGCGGTGCAACAAAATGCTTGACGCGAATCAATGGTTGGGTAGAATGAAGTCATGCTGCAGTGCAACATATATGTGGCTTCAACAGTAACCCCAACCCCTAGGAGAATCACCATGTTCACCAAGCCCGAAGATTTCGCCAAGTCCGGTTTCAATTTCGCCCTGTTCTTCGCCAACACCACGTTCGATGGCATCGAGCGCCTGTCGATGCTGAACCTGGCGGCCGCCCGTTCGGTGTTCGAGACCTCGGCGGCCAACCTGAGCACGCTGCTCGGCGCGAAGGATGTCCAGTCCTTCGTCAATCTGCAGCAGTCGATCTCCGCCCCGACCATCGAGAAGGGCATGGAGTACTCGCGCAACGTGATCGCCATCGCTGCCGAAACCAAGGACAAGATCGCCAAGGAAGTTGAAGTCCAGGTGGCTGACACCAACGCCAAGGTTTCCGGCCTGGTCGAGAAGGCTCTGGCTTCCGCGCCGGCTGGTGCCGAAGTGGCCGTTGCTGCCGTCAAGTCGGCGATCAAGACGGCCAACGAAGCCTACGAAGGCCTGAACAAGGCAGCCAAGCAGGCGGCGGAAGTGGCCGAGGCCAGCGTCTCTGCCGCTACCGAAGCGACCCTGAAGGCAGCCAACGTGGCGGCCCCGAAGGGCGGCAAGAAGGCTGCCTGAGCCTGAGTCGTTCGCGGCAATAAAAAAAACCGGAGCTTGCTCCGGTTTTTTTGCGTCCGCCGTCGGCGTTACTTGCGCGGTGCCTTGAGTGGCTTGCCCTTGCCGCCGCGATTGCCGCGGCAGACCTCCAGGCGCTCGCCTTTCAGCTTGCCGGCGACCCCGTCGATGACCGGCACGATCTCCTCCAGCGCCGTCTTGCCGGGTGCCGCATCGATCAGCTTGAGGCCGCGGCCCTTGGCCAGCGGGCGGATTTCCTCGCTGGCGAACACCAGAGCGCGAGCATCACGGGTGAAGCAGGCGATCTCGCCGGCCGCCGGGGCGGGCTGGAAGATGGCCGGGGATTCGTTGTCGTCGAGCGTCATGAAGGCCTTGCCGGCCTTGCCGCGCGACAGGAAATCGCTGCCCTGGCAGCGGAAGCCGTAGCCGCCTTCGCCGGCGACCAGATAAAGCTTGTCCGCCGACACGGCCTGGGCCAGGCAGGGCTTGCCGCCATCCTGGAAATCGGCCAGCGAGGTCGCCGGAATGCCATCACCCTTGCCGCCGGGAATGTCGGCGGCGGCAATCGAGTAGGCGCGGCCCTTGGTGTCGAGCAGGATCAGGTGATCGACGGTACGGCAGGGCAGGCAGGCCAGCAGGCTGTCGCCGGAACGGAAATTGAGCTGCGTCGGGTCGATGTTGTGACCGCTGCGCGAGCGCAGCCAGCCGTGCTTCGAAACGATTAGCGTGGTCGGCTCGTCGGGGATGGAAACGCTCTTGGCGTCCGACATGGTGACCTTGTCGGCGGCTTCGATCAGGGTGCGGCGGTCGTCGCCGTATTTCTTCGCGTCGGCCTCGATCTCGCCGGCGACGCAATCGCGCAGCGCGGCTTCCGAATCGAGCAGGTGGTTGAGGCCCTTGGCTTCTTCGCGCAGCTTTGCCAGTTCCTCGCCGATCTTGATGCCTTCCAGGCGGGCCAACTGGCGCAGGCGGATTTCCAGGATGTCCTCGGCCTGGATTTCGGTGAGCTTGAAATGGGCGATCAGGTCGGCCTTGGGGTCGTCCGACTCGCGGATCACCTTGATCACCCGGTCGATGTCGAGCAGCACGGCCAGCCGGCCTTCGAGAATGTGGATGCGCTTTTCGGCGGCGGTCAGGCGGTGGCGGGTGCGCCGCTCGACGGTGGCCAGGCGGAAGCGGCACCACTCTTCGATGATGCTGTACAGCGAAGCCTGGCGCGGGGCACCGGTGACGCCGAGCACCGTCAGGTTGATCGCGGCATTGGTTTCCAGGCTGGTGTGGGCGAGCAGCAGGCGCACCAGATCGTCCTGGCCCTGGCGCGACGAGGCCGGCTCGATGACCAGGCGGATGCTGTGTTCCTTGCCCGATTCGTCGCGCACGCCGGATTCCGAGATGGCCGAGAGGAAGGCTGCCTTGAGATTCAGCTGCTCCGGCGTGAACACCTTCTTGCCGGCCTTTTCCTTGGCCACCGGGTTGGAGCAGGCTTCGATCTCCGACATCACGGTGGCCGTCGATACGCCCGGCGGCAGTTCGGTGATGACCAGGCGCCACTGGCCGCGGGCCAGGTTCTCGATCTTCCACTTGGCGCGCACGCGCAGGCTGCCGCGCCCGCTGCGGTAGGTGGCGGCGATTTCCTCGGGGGCCGAGATGATCTGCGCGCCGCCCGGGTAGTCGGGGCCGGGAATCAGCGCCAGAACGTCATCCTCGCCGAATTCCGGATTGCGGATGATCTCGACGGCGGCCTTGGCCACCTCGCGCAGGTTGTGCGCCGGGATTTCGGTGGCCATGCCGACCGCGATGCCGGAGGCGCCGTTGAGCAGGCAGAAGGGCAGGCGGGCCGGGAGCAGGGCCGGTTCGTCGTTGGCGCCGTCGTAGTTCGGTTTCCAGTCGACTGTGCCTTCGTCGATCTCGGACAGCAGCAGTTCGGCGATGGGGGTCAGGCGGGCTTCGGTGTAGCGCATGGCGGCGGCGTTGTCGCCGTCGCGCGAGCCGAAGTTGCCCTGGCCGTCGACGATCGGGTAGCGCAGGCTCCAGTCCTGGGCCATGCGCACCATCGCGTCGTACACCGAGGAGTCGCCGTGCGGGTGGTATTTGCCGATCACGTCGCCGACGACGCGCGCCGATTTGACGTGGCGCGGGCTCTTGTACAGCCCCATCCGGTGCATCGCATAGAGGATGCGGCGCTGTACCGGCTTCTGGCCGTCGGCGGCCGAGGGCAGGGCGCGGCCGGTGACGACGCTCATTGCGTATTCGAGATAGCGGCGGGCGGCGTAGTCGGCGGGCGAAGGAATGTCGTCGGCCGGGCCGCTGGCTGCCGGCGGCAGTTCGGGCGGCAGGCCGGAAGCCATTTCGGCAGGGCTGTCCTCGCCGGCGGCGGGCGGCAGTTCTGCCTGCGGGGAGGGCGTCGCCGCCGCGTCGCCTTCTTGTTTGGCGCTGGCGTCGAAAAGATTGAGCTGGTCGGTCATGATCGGGACGGTACAACGGGCAGGCGCGATGTTACTTGAAGTCGGCAGCCGGGGTCTCGCCCAATCGCGCCGCCAGGAAGTCGATGAAGACCCGCAGCTTCGGCGGCAGGTGCGGCTGCGGCAGCCAGATCGCCCAGGCCGTCTGGCCGAAGGGGCCTACCGGCGTCCACTCGGGCAGCAGCGGCAGCAGTCGGCCGTCGGCAATTTC
>DASUZG010000438.1:0-2192 GCA_036376995.1 Azonexus sp.
CGTCGAGCGGGCGGCCGGGTCGCGCTGGAAGACGCAGGCGAGGTCTTCCTTGAGGGTTGCCCAGAGGCCGGGTGCTGCCATTGTGCTTGCGGTCATGGTCATCGCTTCAGACATGGAGGTGGCTCCGGGCGGAAGCCAGAAGGTCGCGCAGATCGGACACTTCCGGCGGGTGCTTGTGTTCGGCGACGAAGTTGCGGACACGCGGCAGCATGGCCTGCGCTTCGGCCTCGCCAAGTTCGAAGCCGAGGCCGGCATAGACGACCTGCACGGCGCGCGAACCGGAATGCTTGCCGAGCACGATGCGGTGCGCCTGACCGACTTCGCGCGGGTCGAAACCCTGGTAGTTGTCGGGGTGCTTCAGCAGGCCATCGACATGGATGCCGGCTTCGTGGGTGAAGGCGCCGGCGCCGACGACGCTCTTCTGCCACGGCACGGCGCGGCCCGAGGCGCTGGCGACCATCGCGGACAGCGCCGGGAAGCCCTTGAGGTCGATGCCGGTGGCGATGCCGTGCAGCTTGCCGAGGCCGAGCACGACTTCTTCCAGCGGCGCGTTGCCGGCCCGTTCGCCGAGGCCATTGACCGTGGTGTTCACATGCGTCGCCCCGGCCTTGCAGGCGGCCAGCGTGTTGGCGGTGGCCAGGCCCAGGTCGTCGTGGGCGTGCATTTCGATGTCGAGATCGGTGTGGCGGCGCAGCCGGGCGATGCGCTCGTAGGTGCCGAAAGGTTCGAGCACGCCGAGGGTGTCGGCGAAGCGCAGGCGGCGGGCACCGGCGCGTTCGGCGGTGGCGGCCAGGGCGCAGAGGAAATCCATGTCGGCGCGCGAGGCGTCCTCGCAGCCGAGGCCGACTTCGAGGCCCAGGTCGAGCGCGGCGCCGATGTACTTGGGCAGCTCGCGCAACAGCCAGCCGCGCTCCTGCTTCAGCTTGTAGGCCAGGTGCTGGTCGGAGGCCGGCACCGAGATGTCGATCAGGTGGGCACCGAGCCCGGCGCAGGCGGCGATGTCGTCCGGGTGCATGCGGCTCCACACCATCAGCCGCGGCGCCAGCTTGAGGTCGGCGACGGCGCGGATCGACGCGCGCTCCTCGGCGCCCATGGCCGGGATGCCGACTTCCAGTTCGGGCACGCCGATGGCCGCCAGGTGACGGGCGATGGCCAGTTTTTCGTCCAGCGAGAACGCCACGCCGGCCGACTGTTCGCCGTCGCGCAGGGTGGTGTCGTTGATGGTGACGAAAGGCTGGGGGCTCATGGCATTCTCCTCGCGGTCTATCCAGCAAGAGTGGTGCCAGTGTTCAAGTTATTGAAAGATAAGTTGTTTGTCTTTTGTGCTTGCTCGCCTGTCGGGCCAATGTCGAGAACGCGACAAGGCGGTGGGGGGAATCACCGGGCCACCCTGCGTGTCGAACCGGCATGGACCCTTTGCGGTCCCGATGTCGCAATAAAGGAGACACAGCAATGGATACGCAGAACAAACCCACCGAACAAGCCCCAATGATGGCCACACCCCAGGCGGAACACCGGTGGCTGCAGCAACTCGTCGGCGAATGGACGAGCGAGGCGCGGATGACGATGGCGCCCGAGGCCGAGGCCTGCCAGGGCAGCGAGAGCGTGCGCAGCCTGGGCGGCCTGTGGATTCTGGCCGAGGGACGGGGCGAGATGCCAGGCGGCGGCACAGCAACGATGCTGATGACGCTCGGCTACGACCCGGCGAAGAAACGCTATGTCGGCACCTGGGTCGGCTCGATGATGACTCACCTGTGGGTGTACGACGGCGAACTGGACCCGGGCGGCACGGTGCTGACCCTCAATTCGGAAGGCCCCGACATGTCGCCCGGCGCGGCGCCCGGGAAAGTGGCCCGGTACAAGGACGTGATCACGATCGACGGTGCCGGCCAGCGAACCCTGACCTCACACTGCCAGAGCGCGGACGGCAGCTGGCAGCAGTTCATGACCGCCACCTACCGACGGGTGACCTAGCGATGGCGCAGCTCAATCACCTCATCGTGATGGCGCGCGACCAGGCGGAGTCGGCGAAATTTTTTACCGACATTCTTGGCCTTTGCGAAGCCACCCGCTTCGGCCCCTTCCTCGTGGTGCAGACGGCCAACGGCGTCAGCCTCGATTTCGACGAAGCCGACGAGGAGATCAGGCCGATGCATTACGCCTTCCTGGTCAGCGAAGCCGAGTTCGACGAG
>DASUZG010000439.1:0-3463 GCA_036376995.1 Azonexus sp.
GGCCTTGTTGGTGACATGGCCGTAGGCGGCGAGGAACTTGGCGCGGCCGAACGGCACCGTGGCGCCGATGAACCAGTTGCGCTTGTCGTACTTCTGGCCGGCACCGAGGCCGGGGTCCAGCGCCGGGCCGAGGACGTTGCCGCCGATCAGCGAATCCGCATCGCCCTTGATCACGTCGTACAGCGCGCCCAGCTTGACCACGCCGAAGTCATAGGAAATGCCGACATCGGCCACATACAGGCGGCTGTTGGAGACGCCGACGGCGGTCGTGGTCTCGTAATCGAGATCGATGCTCAGGGGCCCCTTCAGGTAATTCAGGTTGATCGAGTACAGCCGGTCGTCGCCGTTGTTGCCCTCGCAATCCAGGCCGGCATGCAGGCCGCACATGCTGCCTTCGGCGCCTTGGGTGTTGGTGGCGTAGGCGAGCACCACGGTGAAGTTCTGGAAGGCCGGCGAGATGTAGGCCACGGCATTGGAGGCGCGGTCGTACTGGGTGGTCATCGAAGCGAAGTTGCCGACCGACGAGTTGCCGAACGGGTGGTACTTGCCGTACAGGCCGTAACGGATGCCATCGAGCTGGCCGGCGACGACGGTGCCGAAACCACCGGCCAGACCCACATACTGGTGGCCCTTGCCGAGGCCGGCACCGGCGGTGTAGGAGTTGCCCGGGCCGCTGTTCATGTCCGGCGTGATGACGTACTGCAGGTCGAACACAGCCTTCAGGCCATTGCCGAGATCCTCGACGCCGCGGAAGCCGAGGTAGCTTTCCGACGCGTTGCTCTGCAGGTCGGTCTGGGTCTTGCCGTTGTGTACCCCGCCGCTGCCGCCATTACGAACCATGACCCCCATGTCGATATTGCCGTAGATCGTGACATTGGACTGGGCGGCGGCGGTGCCGGACGCAGCGGCGGCGAGGGCCAAGGCGATAACTTTTTTGTTCACTGGATGTCTCCAAACGTTTTTCATTGACTCCGACTGCCCGGACATTCCGCCCGGACAGCATCCCCCGACAGCCATCAGCGGATGGCCTCGATGCCGGGTTATCGCAAGGCGTGCGCCAGCCCTGCCAGGAACACCGCCAATCGACTGGAAAGCCGCGCCGACAGAGGATTCCGGCTGTCGGAAGAGTCCGACAGGTCACCGGCCAGGGCCGCTCCATGCCGTTCATTTTCTGGACAACTGCTGCACCGCGGAGCAGTGCCGCCGCGGTGCAACTGCTCCGCGACAATAAAAAAAGCCCGGCCAAAGCCGGGCTCAAGGTATTTCAGGGAATGGGTCAGAAGGCGTAGCGGGCGCTGATGCCGGCCATCCAGTTGCGGCCAGGCGCCGACTCGTAATAGCGGCCGTTGCCGTCGCCGACGATCACCGAGCCGACGTAGTCGCGGTCGAACAGGTTGTTTACACGGAAGAAGCCGAGCAGCTTCAGGTCGCCGAGCGGGCGCTCGACTTCCAGGCGCAGGTTGGCGATGGCGTAGCCGGGCGCGGTGTGGGCGTCGTTGGTGTCCTCGACATAGACCTTGCTGCGGGCGAGACCCTCGACCGCCGCCTGGAAGCCGCTGGCCGGGTGGCGCCAGGCCAGTTCGCCGTACAGCGTCTGGGCGGCGATGCCGGGCAGGCGGTTGCCGGCGGCGACGGTCTTGAGCAGGAAGGCCGGCGGTGCCGTGGTGAAGGTGAAGGATTCGTCGTAGCGCGCATCGAGCAGCGTGTAGGCCAGGCGGCTGCTGAAGTTGCCGGCCCAGCGGCTGTCCAGCGCGATTTCCAGGCCGCGGCGGCGGGTCGGGCCGGCGTTCTGGTAGGCGGTGCGCCCGCCCAGGCTGGACAACACCACCACCTCGTCCTCGGTGTCGATGTGGAACAGCGCCACGTCGAGGCGGTTCGCCGTACCGAGCATGGCCTTCAGGCCGACTTCGTAATGCGTGCTGGTCGAGGGCTTGAGGTCGAAATTGAAGGTGCCGCCGCCCCCGGAATAGAACATCTCGTTGAAGGTCGGCGTCTCGAAGCCGCGCGCCGCACTGGCATACACATTGACGCTGTCGGTCAGGCGGTACAGCGCGGCGACCGTCGGCGTGGTCTTCTCGTAGCTGACGGTGCCGCTGTCGTTGCCGTTGTCCAGATAGGCGTCGTCGACCTTGAAGCCGACATGGCTGTGGCGCACGCCGCCGCTGAAGGTCCACCGTTCGCCCTGCCATTCGGCCTGGACATACTGGCCGTTGCTGCTCACCCGGTCGTCTTCCTGGCGGCGCAGGCGGCCCTTGACGCCGAGCGTGCTGCCGATGAAATTCTCGTAGCCGCGCCGGTCGTCGGTCGATTCCTCGTAATCGAAACCGAGCGTGGTCGTCAGCCGGCCGCCGGCAACGTCGAAACGGCCGATCCAGCGGCCCGTCAGGCCGGCGAAATCGCGGTCGAAGTCGATGACGCCGCCGGAATGGCGCGGATTGCCCTGCGGCCCGACCGGAATCGACTGGTACTGCACCGTCGAACGCTGGCCGCCATAGACCGACAGCTGCAGCGCATGCTCGCCGAAGCGGTGCTCGTAGCTCGCCCCGCCCTGGGTATGCTCGATGCGCTTGCGGGTGTTGAAGGCCTGCGCCGGGTAATAGCCGTTGCCGGCGTCGTAGGCCAGGCCGCGCGGCTTGTCCTTGAATTCGTCCCAGGTCAGGCCCTGCGGATCGTCGGCCGTCTGCCGGAAGGTGTTGGCCAAGAGCGTCAGCTTGCCGTCCTCGCTCGGGCGGAAGGTCAGCTTGGCCATGGTCTGGTCGCGCTCGGCGGCGCTGTGATCGCGGTAGCCGTTGGTGGAAAAGCGCGAGGCATCGATCACGTAGCCGACGCCGCCGACTTCGCCCTGGGCGCTGACATCGCTCTTCCAGCTATCGTAGCTGCCGGCCGAAAAACGGCCTTCGACGCTGGGCCGCCCCTGGCCGTCGGGCGTGAACATCTGGATCACGCCGCCGGCGTGGTTGCCGTAGATGGCCGAGAGCGGTCCGCGCATCACCTCGATGCGCTCGGCGCGGTCGAGGTTGAAGGTGGCGGCCTGGCCCTGGCCGTCCGGCATCGAGGCCGGAATGCCGTCGGCGACCAGGCGGATGCCGCGCACACCGAAGGCCGAGCGGGCGCCGAAGCCGCGCGAGGAAATCTGCAGATCCTGGGCGTAGTTCTGGCGGTTCTGCACCGAGATGCCCGGCACCGCAACCAGCGCCTCCGAGGCATTGACCCGCGCCTGGGCGGCGCCGATGCGTTCGGCATCCACGACATCGACCGCCGCCGGCAGGTCGAAGCTGTTGTGCTCGACGCGGCTGCCGGTGACGACGACGGAGTCGAGCGTCAATGCAGCCTCGGCAGCGGCAAGACAGGGAAAGGCGGCGGCAATCAGGGCGGCGAGGCGCCGGGGCTGGGTTTTCATGGGATTCCGTAAGGTGAATGATGCCTCAGGCCGGCCGCAGCCAGCCCTTGGCGTAGGCCATGT
>DASUZG010000440.1:0-3399 GCA_036376995.1 Azonexus sp.
CGAAGATGGTGTGCTTCGAGAGATCGGGGAAGAGGCCCGGCAGCACCGTGCCGATGCGCCCGGCCAGGTAGCCGTCGGCCTGTTCGCGGGTCAGCGTGATCTTGTAGTCGAAATTGCGGTGCTTGGTCCGCCACCAGGCCATCATGCCCTGGCTGTAAACGTCCTCCCGCGTGCGCGCCGAGAACAGCATCGTCACCGGCTTCTTGAAGCCGCGGCGCAGCGCGGCCTCGGCCAGGGCCAGGATCGGCGCCAGGCCGGTGCCGGCGGCCAGGCACAGCACCGGCGTATCGACCGACGGATCACCGATGAAGGTGCCGTAGGCGCCGGAAAGCTTGACGTTGTCGCCGATGGCCAGCGTGTCGTGCACCCAGGCGCTGGTCACCCCGTCGTCGGCGCGGGCGACCTGCAGCACCAGTTCGCCGTCCGGGCGCGGGGCGTTGGAAATCGAGTAGGCGCGGGCCGGGATGTCGGCGCGCGGGTTGCCCAGCGTCACGTACTGGCCGGGCCAGTAGCGGATCGGCTGGCCGACCGGGCGCAGGCGCAGTTCGACCACGCGTTCGGCGATCTGGCGCTTGTCGACGACGACGAACAAGGCGTCCTCGCGCGGCGGGAAGAGTTTCGGCTTGGCGTCGAGCGTGCCCCATTCGATCACCAGTTCCTCGGAAATCGGCTTGGCCATGCACATCAGGCCGTAGCCCTGCTTGCGCTCCTCCTGCGACAGGGCCATGTCGAGCACCATGCCCTGGTCGAACTGGCCTTGCGTGACCTTGACCTTGCATTCGCCGCAGGCGCCGGCGCGGCAGTTGTTGGGCAGCGCGTAGCCGGCCTTTTCCAGCGCCATCAGCACGGTGTCGCCGTAGGCGCAATCGACCGACTTGCCGGAGGGTTGCATGGTGATGCGAGCCATTTCGTCTTCCTCTTTGTCTTTTCGGGGTTCTCTGTCGCGGCCAGGCCGGCGCCCTGGTGGGAACGCCGGCCGGGTTTGCTTCTAGTCAGTCACAGCTTAGAAGACCGGAATGATGTCTTCCATGTCGATGTCGCTGACTTCCTGGCCGGTGATGCCGACTTCCGGGATGGCCGGGAACGGGATGTTGTAGCGGTCGAGCACGCCCTTCAGGTTGATCATCGCGTTCTTCCAGTTCTGCAGCTTGGCCTCGTAGGTCGGGATGCCGAAGCCGGCGCCGCGGGCCACTTCCTCGGCCTCGCGCTGGTTGGCGATGAAGTCTTCCGGCAGGTCCCAGAATTCCATCGGCGGCTCGAACAGCACGGCCGACAGGAACAGGTAGCCGGCGCGGATCTGCTTGGTGACGACCGACTTGGTCGATTCGTCGAGGCCCGGGTAGTCGCGTTCCATGACCGCCATGCAGATGGCCATGTGGCGGCCTTCGTCGCGGCCGATGTTCTTGAAGCCTTCCTTGAACACGGCTTCGCGGGAGTTCTCGTACATCTGCTTGAAGATGGTGGCGGCCGCGATTTCGCCCATCAGGAAGGACGAGAACAGCACCGCCAGGTCGTACTTGGGCACGGCCTGCTTGTAGCCGGTCCAGTAGCGGCCGCCGTTGAAGTACAGCCAGGCGACGTTCTTCTGCAGGCGCTTGCCGAGCTCGGTCTTCGGCTGGTAGGTCAGCGGATCGGGATGGCCCAAGAGCTTGGTGATGGCCAGGCCGCACATGATCTCGTGGTTCTGCTCGTCGCGGGTGACCGAGAAGAAGCACTTGCGGACCGGATCTTCCTCATGCACTTCGTAGGTCTTGATCAGCGCTTCGGCGAACACCGGCGGGGCGGAAGCGTCAAACACCGACAGCAGGCTCCACCAGTAGGCGATCGACTCGCGCTCTTCCCAGGAATAGCTGTCCACATCGAGGGTGTCCCACGGCAACTTTTCCGGATCCCAGTTCTCGCGCAGCGAGGCTTCCCAGACTTCCTGCAGCTTCTTGGTCTTGCTGTTCCAGGACAGCGGATAGACGTTCGGCTGCGGCGTGGCCGGCGGGAATTCCATCTTGTCCGCAAAACGCTCCTTGTTCATTGCCATGTCTCACTCCTTATTTAGATCGTCGGGTCAGAGGTCAACCCAAAGTGGGCTGCCGTGGATGAATCATGTTACATCTGCACTCGATGTGTCAACGTTTTTTGTATCACGTTGATGAAAATTCGTTTGCGCGCAGCGCCGAACGGCTGGCCAATCGCCCAATTTTCCCCTTAAAAATCAGTATCTATAGATTGTTTTCATGCGTTTTTTTAACATTGCACGGAACCTCTTCTGCAATTCGAAATCACAAGCACAACACCCGCAACGTGATACATTTGATTGACAGCACAATAGATAATTCGTAACGTATCTCTCAGAACGCGGCCACTACCCGCCGCCCGTCGCTGAGAACCCCCACCCCCGGAGGAAAACCCGATGTCCCACCCCCTGTTCGACAAGCACCGCGCCCTGCTCGACGGCGCGCTGAACGCCATCCGCACCCGCGGCTACTGGTCGGCCTTCAATGAAATGCCCAGCCCCAAGGTCTATGGCGAAACCGCCCCGGCCGACGGCAAGGCCGCCTTCGATGCCCATCTCGGCCGCCAGTTCACCCTCGACCAGCCCGGCCAGAG
The DNA here is from genome assembly GCA_036376995.1 of Azonexus sp. Lineage (GTDB taxonomy): Bacteria > Pseudomonadota > Gammaproteobacteria > Burkholderiales > Rhodocyclaceae > Azonexus. The sequence continues at coordinate 2,602 of DASUZG010000440.1, forward strand.
CGGCTGGGTGGGCGGCGAGCAGTCGCCCTACGGTGTCGATCTCGCGGTGCAATACCCGGTCTGCCAGATCGACGCGCTGCTGGCCGCCGGCGAACAGGCCATGGGCGGCTGGCAGGCGGTCGGCGCCGAAGGCCGCACCGGCATCTGCCTGGAAATCCTCGACCGCCTCAATAAGCAGAGCTTCGAGCTCGCCCACGCCGTGATGCTGACCACCGGCCAGGGCTGGATGATGGCTTTCCAGGCCGGCGCCCCGCACGCCCAGGACCGCGGCCTCGAAGCCGTGGCCTACGCCTGGCGCGAGCAGAGCTTCGTGCCGGCCGAAACGGTGTGGGAAAAGCCGCAGGGCAAGAACCCGCCGCTGGTCATGAAGAAGCACTTCGAAGTGGTCGGCCGCGGCGTCGGCGTCGTCGTCGGCTGCGGCACCTTCCCGACCTGGAACACCTACCCCGGCCTGTTCGCTGCGCTGGCCACCGGCAATGCCGTGATCGTCAAGCCGCACAGCAATGCCATCCTGCCGGCCGCGATCACCGTGCGCACCATCCGCGCCGTGCTCGCCGAAAACGGCATCGATCCCAATCTCGTCACGTTGTGCGTCACCGACCGCCGCGAAACGACGCAGGCGCTGGTCACCCACCCGGCCGTGAAATCGGTCGATTTCACCGGCAGCAACGTCTTCGGCCAGTGGCTGATCGACAACTGCCGCCAGGCCCAGGTCTATGCCGAGCTGGCCGGCGTCAACAACATCGTCATCGACTCCACCGACAGCTACAAGAAGATGCTGGGCAACCTCGCCTTCAC
>DASUZG010000441.1:0-10058 GCA_036376995.1 Azonexus sp.
TTCGTCTCCAGCAGTAAGGGCGAGGATGTAGATATTGTCGTCGCCGTCCGGGACAGCGGGCAGTTGTGCGTCAATCTGGCGATGGTGCGCGGCGGCCGCCACCTCGGTGACCGGCCGTTCTTCCCGACCCATGCCGGCGAATCGACGGCGGCCGATGCCACCGCTGCCTTCATTCGCCAGCACTATGCCGCCCATCCGGCACCTGCCCGGCTATTGGTCTCGCCCTTGCCGAACGAGGAAGAAGAGGCCGACAGCGCGGCGACGCTGGCCGAACTGGCCGGGCGCCCGGTGCCGATCCAGGAAGGGCGTACGCTGACGCAGAAGGCCTGGATCGAGATGGCGTTGCAGAATGCCCGGTTGGCGATCCTCGCGCGCAACCAGGCGACGGCGCAGCAGGAGCAGCGGTTGGCAGCGCTGCAGGAAGCGCTGCAACTGGCCGAACCGATAGCCCGCATCGAGTGCTTCGACATCAGCCACACCATGGGTGAGAAGGCGGTCGCCTCCTGCGTGGTGTACGACGGCAACAAGATGAAGAAGAGCGACTATCGCCGCTTCAATATTCGCGACATCACGCCCGGTGACGACTACGCGGCGATGCGCCAGGCGGTGACCCGGCGCTACGACGGCCTGGCGCATGGGGCAGAGGCGGGCGAGGGCACGGCGCCCGACCTGATCCTGATCGACGGCGGCAAGGGGCAGGTGGCGTCGGCTTGGGCGGCGCTGGCCGAGCTCGGCCTGACGCACCTGAACATGATCGGCGTCGCCAAGGGCGAGGAGCGCAAGCCCGGCCTGGAAAGCCTGATCTTTCCCGAGGCCGACGGCCGGCCACCGCTCAACCTGCCGTCCGACCATCCGGCCCTGCACCTGATCCAGGAAGTGCGCGACGAGGCGCATCGCTTCGCCATCACCGGCCACCGCGCCCAGCGCGGCAAGGCGCGCAAGACGTCCACTTTGGAAAGCCTGCCCGGCGTCGGCCCGGCCCGGCGCAAGGCGCTGGTCGCCCGCTTCGGCGGCATCGCCGGCGTGCTGGCTGCCAGCGTCGAGCAACTGGCCGAGGTGCCCGGGATCAGCCGCGAGATGGCCGAGAAGATTCATTCCGCTTTACACTGACGGCTTATGCCTTTCAACCTGCCCATTCTGCTCACCTGGCTGCGGATCGTCGCGATCCCGCTGCTGATCGCGCTCTATTTCCTGCCGGCCTCGTGGGCGACGCAGTACGAACGCGACCTGCTGGCGACGCTCCTGTTTATCGCCGCTGCCGTCACCGACTGGGCCGACGGTTATCTCGCACGCAAGCTCGACCAGACTTCGGCCTTCGGCGCCTTCCTCGATCCGGTTGCCGACAAGCTGATGGTCGCTGCGGCGCTGATCGTGCTGGTCCAGCTCGGCCGTACCGACGCCATCATCGCGATGATCATCATCGGGCGGGAAATCACCATTTCGGCGCTGCGCGAATGGATGGCCAAGATCGGGGCGGCCAAGAGCGTCGCCGTGTCGATGCTCGGCAAAATCAAGACGGCCGCACAGATGACGGCGATCCCGCTGCTGCTGTACCACGTGCCGCTGTTCGGCATCGACGTCCGCGAACTCGGCAGCTGGCTGATCTGGATCGCCGCCTTGTTGACCCTGTGGTCGATGGGCTACTACCTGCGCATGGCCTGGCCGGAAATCGCCAAACGCACTGCAGAGAAGGCTTAGAAGGTGTTGACATTCCGGATGGGGCGTCTATAATGCGCGCTCTGTTTGACGCGGCAGTAGCTCAGTTGGTAGAGCGCAACCTTGCCAAGGTTGAGGTCGAGAGTTCGAGACTCTTCTGCCGCTCCAAGAATTTCGAGGGAAGCATAGCCTTCTTTCCAGTTGTATCGCAGGAGTAAGGTACGGCGCGATAGCAAAGCGGTTATGCACCGGATTGCAAATCCGTGTAGGTCGGTTCGACTCCGGCTCGCGCCTCCAAAATTTTGCGGCAGTAGCTCAGTTGGTAGAGCGCAACCTTGCCAAGGTTGAGGTCGAGAGTTCGAGACTCTTCTGCCGCTCCAGTACAGAAGAAGGGAAAGCGCAACGGCGCTTTCCCTTTTTTCTTGTCGGGTCCCGATATAATCCACCCGCCGCCCGGGTGATGAAATTGGTATACATAGCGGACTTAAAATCCGCCGGCGCAAGCCTTACGGGTTCAAGTCCCGTCCCGGGCACCACTTGTTTCAGCGAGCCGACGTTTTCCCCCGCAGCACCCGGAACGAGGTTCCGCAAAGGCGCCGGCCGTGGTCGCGCAGGTGTTCCAGGTGGCGGATCAGGGTTTCGCAGCCATTGCCGCCGGCCATCCAGTGCAGGCGACCGAGCTGGAGACAGGTCGGGTGCATGACGACTTCCGTCACCATGTGCCGGCCGATGCCGCGCTGCCGGCAGCTTTCGCGGACGCGGACATAGTCGAAGTAGAGATCGTCGCGGCCGACCCGGTATTGCAGCAGGCCGAGCACCTCGATCGGTTCGTCGATGCGGGTGGCCAGGCAGAAACGCGCGCTTCGGTCGGCCGGCGGCACGCTGCGCAGGTAGTCGCAGGCGACAGCTTCGAAGCGCAACGCACCGTGCAGCAGGTGGTGCTGCACCAGTTGCCACGAAACGCATTCGAGATGGATCGGCAACGTGGCCGGCACGGCGGCAGCGGGCATGGCTACAGGCGGGCGCATGGTTGGTCGCGACCGGCGCCGCGGGTATGATCGCCATCCTTCCGCCACCCGTCCTGTCGATCATGCGCTATCTGTTCCCCGCTCTTCTCGTCCTCGCCGGTTGTGCCTCCTGGCACTGGGAAAAGCGCGGTGCGTCGGCCGCCGATTACGAGGCCGACGAGAAATACTGCAAGCTGCAGGCGTACTCCGGCGCCGACGGCATGGTGACGCAGGCCAATGTGCGCCGGATGCACGCCTGCATGGAAACCAAGGGCTGGAAGAAGGTCGCCAACTGAGCGGCGGAGGCAGGCGTTCAGCAATTGCCCTTCTTGGCCTGCCCCGGCGGGCAGAAACCGCCACCGCCGCTGGGATGCGAATGCCCCGGATCGACCACGACCGAGGCGCCAGGTGTATGGATGGCGCAACCTTGCAGCAGGGCGCCGGCAGCCAGAAGGGCAAGCAGTGTTTTCATCGCGTTCTCCTTGTTGTGATCCGTGGCGCCAGAGGCGCTGGCGACAGCATTGCCTGTGGCCGATTGACAAGCAATAGCCGCGAGGCGTTCCGCAAGCGGTCGGCCGCGGCGCTGTTTTGGGCGGCCGGCCGGCCTGATGGTATGATCCGCGCCCTTGTCAAAAAACACGCCGGCGATGCCTGCGGGGAGTATGGTGGAAGCGATCCTGCGTCGCGCCGCAATCCCCGGCCGATCGGCCGTCGGCCCGATCTCTCTCCGCTTCGACCTGCAAAACCCGATGATCATCTACGACCTGTGCTGTGACAACGACCACCGCTTCGAAGGCTGGTTCCGGAGTGCCGAAGATTTCGCGGCACAGCAGGAACGGCACTTCGTCAGCTGTCCGCAATGCGACAGCCATCAGGTGCGGCGTGTCCCGTCGGCGGTGGCCATCGGCAGCTCGGCCGCAGCGGCGCCGGGCGTGCCGTCGGTGGCGCTGTCCGGCACGGCGATGATGCCGGCCGGGCGGCAGGTCATGGCGCTGTACCGGCAACTGATCCAGGCCGTCGTCGAGAGTTGCGAGGACGTTGGCCCGGCCTTCGTCGACGAGGCACGCAAGATGCACTACAACGAGGTGCCCGAGCGCCCGATCCGCGGCGACGCCACCGAGGAGGAGTGCGAAGCCCTGCGCGACGAGGGCATCGCGGTGATCCGCCTGCCCAGCATCAAGGACGAGGAACTCAACTGAGCGGCGGCCGCCGCTAGGCGGGACCGAGCATGCCGCGGTCGAGGATGAAGGCGATGATTTCGTCCAGGCCCTGACCGGTCTTCAGGTTGGAGAACACGAACGGCCGGCTGCCGCGCTGAACCTTGGCATCGGCCGCCATCACCTCGAGCGAGGCACCGACCAGCGGCGCCAGGTCGATCTTGTTGATGACCAGGAGGTCGGACTTGGTGATGCCCGGGCCGCCCTTGCGCGGAATCTTCTCGCCGGCCGCAACGTCGATCACGTACAGCGTCAGGTCGGAGAGTTCCGGCGAAAAGGTTGCCGCCAGGTTGTCGCCACCGGATTCGACGAGGATCAGCTCGACGCCCGGAAAGGCGCGCTGCAGGCGATCCACCGCTTCCAGATTGATCGAGGCATCCTCGCGGATGGCCGTGTGCGGGCAGCCGCCGGTCTCGACGCCGATGATGCGCTCGGGCGCCAGCGCCGAATGATTGACCAGGAACTTGGCGTCCTCGGCGGTATAGATGTCGTTGGTGACCACGGCCATGTCGATTTTGTCGCGCAGGGCCTGGCACAACGCCAGGGTCAGGGCGGTCTTGCCGGAACCGACGGGGCCGCCGATGCCGACGCGCAATGCTTGTTTGCTCATGGTTTTACGATCTGAAGAGTCGGGAATACTGGGTTTCGTGGCGGGCGCAGGCGATGGCGAAAGCCGGCGTGAAGTTGGACCATGCGTTTTCCGGCAGGTGCAGGGCCGTGGCGGCCACCTCGGGAATCAGCCCACCGAGTTCGGCCAGCAGGCGCTGGCCGGCGGCCTGGCCGAGCGGCACCGCCTTCAGCGCCGCCATCACCTGGTTTTCCGCCCACGACCATAGATAGGCGGTGAGAGCGGCTGGCGTCTCGATCTGCCAGGCGACGGCGAGGCCGGCCCAGGCGGTCGGGAAGGCGGTTTCATTTAGTCTGGCCAGGGTGCGCTCGACGCCGGCCAGCGCCGGATCGCGCAGTTCGCGCACCAGCCGGGCCAGCGAATAACCCATCTGCGCAGTTTCGGCGCGCAGTTCGGCAGCTTCGCGGCTGGCCAGGAAATCGGCGTTGAGGCGGGCGATTTCGCCGTCGTCGCCGGCTTGCCACGCGGCCATCAGCGCCGCCAGCAGCGGCGCCTCGTAGCGGCCGATGGCGTGCCGCAGCAGGTCGCCGATCCAGCGCCCGGCCGAGGCTTCGTCGGCGATGACGCCGGCTTCGATGGCCCATTCCAGACCCTGCGAATAGGTGTAGGCGCCGACCGGCAGGGCCGGGCTGCTCAGTTGCAGCAGGCGGGCGAGTTGCAGGCTGGCCGACATGGCGCTCAGGCGGCCGGGGGCTGCAGGGCGATCACCGCCATGCCGAACAGCGCGATGGCGGCGCCGGCGAGATCCCAGCGGGTCAGCGCGATGCCGTCGACGAAATGCAGCCAGAGTAGCGCGACGGCGATGTACATGCCGCCGTAGGCCGCGTAGGTGCGGCCGGCGGCCGTCGGATGCAGGGTCAGCAGCCAGGCGAAGGCGGCCAGCGACAGCGCCGCCGGGATCAGCAGCAGTGCGCTCCTGCCCTGTTTCAGCACCAGCCATGGCAGGTAGCAGCCGACGATCTCGGCGACGGCGGTCACGGCGAACAGCAGGCTCAGGCGGGCCAGTTCCATGCTCATGGGCTCCGGTCGACGCGTCAGCGCGGCTTGAACTGGTGGATCTTCGGCACCGAGCGATGCGGGCCGTGGCCGGGGTCGTGCAGCGCCGGGTGCTCGTCCGCTTCGCCGTGCCGGTGATGGCCGCCGTGCGCTCCGTAGGCACCGGATTCCGGCTGGAACGGCGCTTCCGTCTCGCCGACCGTGCAGCCCAGGCCGCGCGCCATCTCGGCCAGCACGTGATCGGCCTGGAAGCGCAGCCGGCCGCCATCGCCGGTCGGCAGGATCTGCACCGGCACGTGGCGGTTGCCGAGGTGGTAGGCGGCGCGGGCGAACAGCAGCGGGCTGCCGGCGACGGCTTCGATCAGCCGTTCCGGTGCGGCGAGGATTTCGACGACGGCCGAGCCGTCTTCGGCCAGCAGCCGGTCGCCGCCGTGCAGGTGCTCGCCGCGTTCAAGGAAGATGCCGGCTTCGGCGCCGGAGGCCAGTGTCACCTTCAGGCGGCTGCGCTTGCGTTCGTCGTAGGCCAGTGCCACCGAGTCGGTGGCCGGGGCGGCGGTGCGCTTGTTGAGGATCAGCATGGCATCAGTGGGCGATGGTTTTGGAATAGATGTTGAGGACCACGACGCCGGCGACGATCAGGGCCATGCCGAGGACCGCTGGCAGGTCGAGCGCCTGGCCGTAGATCAGCCAGCCGACCAGGGCGATCAGCGCGACGCCGGCGCCCGACCAGATGGCGTAGGTGATGCCGACCGGCAGCGTGCGCAGCACGATCGACAGGCAGTAGAAGGCGATGCCGTAGCCGACGACGACGAGCAGCGAGGGCAGCGGCCGGCTGAAACCTTCGGCGGCCTTCAGCGCCGAGGTGGCGATGACTTCGCTGATGATGGCGACGGCGAGGTAGAGCCAATGCTGCATTGCGACCTCAGAACAGGAAATAGCGTTGCGCCAGCGGCAGCTCGGTCGCCGGCTCACAGACCAGATGCACGCCGTCGGCCTGGACTACGTAGGTTTCGGGATCGACGGTGATCTCCGGTGTGGCGCCGTTATGCACCATGTCGGATTTCTGCAGCGTGCGCGTGCCGGAGACGGCGACCAGCGGCTTCTGCAAACCCAGCGCAGCAACGGCAGGATTCTCCAGCGCCGCCTGCGAGACGAAGGTCACCGAGGTTTTCAGCGCCTTGCCGAAGCTGCCGAACATCGGCCGGTAATGCACCGGCTGCGGCGTCGGGATCGAGGCGTTGGGGTCGCCCATCGCGGCGGCCGCGATCATGCCGCCTTTCAAGATCAGCGACGGCTTGACGCCGAAGAAGGCCGGCTTCCACAGCACCAGGTCGGCCAGCTTGCCGACTTCGACGGAGCCGACGGTGTGCGCGATGCCATGGGTTAGCGCCGGGTTGATCGTGTATTTGGCGATGTAGCGCTTGACGCGGAAATTGTCGTGGCGAGCCGTGTCTTCCGGCAGCGTGCCGCGCTGCAGCTTCATCTTGTGCGCCGCCTGCCAGGTGCGGATGATCACCTCGCCGACGCGGCCCATGGCCTGCGAGTCGGAACTCATCATCGAGAAGACGCCCAAGTCGTGCAGGATGTCCTCGGCGGCGATGGTCTCGCGGCGGATGCGCGATTCGGCAAACGCCACGTCCTCGGCAATGGCCGGGTCGAGGTGGTGGCAGACCATCAGCATGTCGAGATGCTCGTCGATGGTATTGACCGTGTAGGGCATGGTCGGGTTGGTCGAACTGGGCAGCACGTTGGGCAGCCCGGCTGCCTTGATGATGTCCGGCGCGTGGCCGCCGCCGGCGCCTTCGGTGTGGAAGGTGTGGATGGTGCGGCCCTTGAAGGCGGCGATGGTCGCCTCGACGAAGCCCGATTCGTTGAGCGTGTCGGTGTGGATGGCGACCTGCACGTCCATCTCGTCGGCCACCGCCAGGCAGCAATCGATGGCGGCCGGCGTCGTGCCCCAGTCCTCGTGCAATTTGAGACCGATGACGCCGGCTGCGACCTGTTCGCGCAGCGCCTCCGGCAGGCTGGCGTTGCCCTTGCCGAGAAAGCCGAGGTTCATCGGGAAGGCCTCGGCCGCTTCGAGCATGCGATGGATGTGCCACGGCCCCGGTGTGCAGGTGGTGGCGAAGGTGCCGGTCGCCGGCCCGGTGCCGCCGCCGATCATCGTCGTGACGCCGGAATGCAGCGCTTCCTCGATCTGCTGCGGGCAGATGAAATGGATGTGGCTGTCGATGCCGCCGGCCGTGACGATCATGCCTTCGCCGGCGATCACTTCGGTGCCGGGGCCGATGGCGATGGTCACACCGGGCTGGATGTCCGGGTTGCCGGCCTTGCCGATGGCGGCGATGCGGCCATCCTTCAAGCCGATGTCGGCCTTGACGATGCCGGTGACGGCATCGACGATCAGCGCGTTGGTGATCACGGTATCGGCGGTTTCGGCCGACACACGTTGGCTCTGGCCCATGCCGTCGCGGATGACCTTGCCGCCGCCGAATTTCACTTCCTCGCCGTAGAGCGTGTAGTCGTGCTCGACCTCGATGAGCAGGTCGGTATCGGCCAGCCGGACGCGGTCGCCGGTGGTCGGGCCGAACATTTCGGCATAGGCCTGGCGGGTGATTTTATTGGCCATCACAGCGCTCCCTGAACGAGGCCGCGAAAGCCGTAGACCATCCGGTCGCCGGCCAGCGCCACCAGTTGCACGGTGCGCGTCTGGCCCGGCTCGAAGCGCACGGCGGTGCCGGCGGCGATGTCGAGGCGGTAGCCACGTGCCGCCTCGCGGTCGAAGCTCAAGCCGGCGTTGGTCTCGTAGAAATGATAGTGCGAGCCGACCTGGATCGGGCGGTCGCCGGTGTTGGCGACGACCAGCGTGATCGTCGGGCGGCCGGCGTTCAGTTCAAGTTCGCCGGCTTCGGCGAGGAGTTCTCCGGGAATCATCGCAGCACCTCAAATGATGGGGTTATGCACTGTGACCAGCTTGGTGCCGTCCGGGAAGGTGGCCTCGACCTGGATTTCCGGAATCAGTTCGGCGATGCCGTCCATCACGTCGGCGCGGGACAGCACCCGGGTGCCTTCGTGCATCAGCTCGGCCACCGTCTTGCCCTCGCGTGCGCCTTCCATGATCGCGCAGGTGATCAGCGCCACCGCTTCCGGATAGTTCAGCTTCAGGCCCCGGGCCTTGCGCCGCTCGGCGAGCAGGCCGGCAGTGAAGATCAGCAGCTTGTCCTTTTCGCGGGGAGTCAATTCCATGGAAATTCCTCGGGTATTGCGGATTCTTGAAAAGCCGGGCCGGATGGTGAAGTGGCGATGCGTGGGCGCGATGATGATGCATCACGGCGGCGACAGCAGCCATACGCAAGAGCGCGTAGGGCGGAGCGTCTCGCTTGCTGCTCCGGGCGCACGGCAGTTGGCTGCCGGCGCCCGGTCGATCAGGGCTTAGTCCGCCGTCGGCTCGTTCGGCAGCAGCAGGTTGAGCAGGACGGCGAGCACGCCGCACAGGCTGATGCCCTGCAGCGAGAAGCTGCCGATGGTGATGCCGAGGCCGCCGATGCCGGTGACCAGCGTCACCGAGACGATGCACAGATTGCGCGCGCTGGACAGGTTGACCCGGGCATCCAGCAGCGTCTTCAGGCCGATGCCGGCGATCGAGCCGAACAGCAGCACCATGATGCCGCCCATCACCGGCAGCGGGATGGTCTGCAGCAGCGCGCCGAACTTGCCGACGAAGGCCATCAAGATGGCGAAGCACGCCGCCCAGGTCATCACCGCCGGGTTGTAGTTCCTGGTCAGCATCACGGCGCCGGTGACTTCGCCGTAGGTGGTCACCGGCGGGCCGCCGAACAGGCCGACGACATTGACCGCCAGCCCGTCGCCGAGCAGCGTGCGATGCAGGCCGGGGCTTTCGGTGTAGTCCTTGCCGGCCACCGAGCCGATGGCCAGGATGCCGCCGACGTGCTCGACGATCGGGGCGATGGCCACCGGGATCATGAACAGGATCGCCGCCAGGTTGAATTCGGGCGTGCCGAACTGCGGCAGGGCGATCCAGGCGGCTGCCTGGACCTTGCTGAAATCGACGAGGCCGAGGAACAGCGACAGCACGTAGCCAACCGCGACGCCGACCAGGATCGGCACCAGCTTCAACAGCCCTTGGGCGCGGATGGCGGTCAGCATCGTCGCCAGCAGCGAAATCGCGGCGACGGCGATTGCCGTTTCATAGGGGACGACCTGGGCCTCGCCAGCCTTGCCGGTGGCCATGCCAATGGCCACCTGCGCCAGGCCGAGGCCGATGACCATGACCACCGGGCCGATCACCACCGGCGGCAGCAGGCGGTGGATGAAATCGACGCCGCGCCATTTGACCAGCGCCGCGGCGACGTAATAGAAGAAGCTGGCGGCGGCGAGCGCACCGAGCGTCGCATTCATGCCCCAGGTCTGCACCGAATAGATGACCGGGGCGATGAAGGCGAAGCTGGAGCCGAGATAGATCGGCACCTGGCGTTTGGTGCAGGCCTGGAAGATCAGCGTGCCGATGCCGGCGCCGAGCAGCGCCAGGCTGGG
>DASUZG010000442.1:0-3593 GCA_036376995.1 Azonexus sp.
ATGTGCGCCAAGCCATGCGCTTCGTCGTCTTCGGCCATGCCACGTATGAAGCGCTGCTGTCGCCCTACCGCGGCCTGACTGCCAAGGCGGTGCTCTACCAAATCAGCGAGGATTGGCTGGGGCTGTCGGACGAAGCCCTGAATGCCGCGCTCGACGAGCAACTGGCCGGCGATTTTGCGGCCGGCCACCATACCCGGCCACGCGCACTGCAGCCGGTGCCGCTGCTGGGTATTCCCGGCGTCACGCCGGACAGCGAGAATCCCAAGTATTACGCCGACGCCGGACAATTCCGCCCGGCGCGGCGGGCGCTCGCCTAGTAGCGGCGGCGCGGCGGCGGCGGAGCGCCGTTGCGGGTTTCCAGGTGGCGGAAGGTGATCCGCCCCTTGTTCAGGTCGTAGGGCGAGAGTTCGAGCGTGACCTTGTCGCCGACCAGGATGCGGATGTGGTTCTTCTTCATCTTGCCGGAGGTGTAGGCGATCATCTGATGGCCGTTCTCCAGCGTCACGCGAAAGCGGGTATCGGGCAGGACGTCGTCGACGACGCCTTGCATTTCAAGCAGTTCTTCTTTGGCCAATGCGGCTTCTCCGGTCGGTGGAGAAAATCGCCGCTCCGCAGTCGTGCGCGCGCGGCGACGATGGCTGGAGGAATGGCGGACCTTCCCCGAATGGTGGCATCGCCCGGTGCGGCAGGGCGATCAGACGGCGCTATGCGGCGGGGAAATGATCGGGTCGATGTGCCGGTGCGTCGCAAAGGGACGGTGCGGCATGGGGACGGGCATTTACGCGGGGCAGAACGAAGGCGCTGCGGCGGTGGCCGTGGCGCGGGGCGGATGTTACGCGCCGGCGCCCGGTGTGGCAAGGAAAAATGCCGGCTATTCAATCCCTTGCCGCAGCTTGCGGGCGGTCGCCGGCGCCGGCCAGAGGCGGCTCAGGCCGTGGCCGATCCGCTGCCACAGGGACTGTTCGCCGGGCGCCAGCAGCAGCGCCCGGGCGCTGCCGCGGCCGGTCAGCGCGATCCAGCCGCCCGTCTCGGCGGTCCATGCCTGTCCGGCGCCGAGGACCAGGGTCGGGCGGGTCATCGTTTCGGCCAGCCAGGCGAAGGGCTGTTGCAGGTGCAGGCAGCCGTCGGCGACCAGCAGCGTGCTGCCGGCCTCGATCAGGATTTGCCGGCTTTCGCGGTCGGCGAGCGCGACGAGCATCGGTTGGGGGGCGGGCATCTTGATTCCTCCTCGGGGGCAGCCCGGACGGCGGGCAGGTGAGGCCATCGTAGCCAGCGGCGAGGCCGCCCGGCAGACACAGGAACACGCTGTCTGCGCCGGAGCAGATGGCCATTTCCGGCATCTGTTATGGTTCGCTTCGGGTCGATCTATATCTGTTCTGCCATCTGTCCCCGGAGGAGAATCCGCGCATGTCCACGCTCCCGCTCTACCGTCGCCTGGCCGACCATTACCGCGGTGCCATCGAAACCGGCACGCTGGCGCCGGGCGACCGCTTTCCGTCGGTGCGCGCGCTGGTCGAGCGCCACGGCGTCAGCCTGTCCACCGCGCTGCAATTGTGCCGGCAGCTGGAAAGCGACGGCTGGCTGGAAGCCCGGCCGCGCTCGGGCAATTTCGTGCGCCGGCCGAAACCGCTGGCGGCGCGGCCGTTGGCCGAGCCCAGCGCCGATCAGCCGCTCGATCCGGCGCAATATATCGGCATCCACAGCCAGGTCTCGGAAATCATCGCCCGCGGCCAGCACAGCCCGGTCCGCGTCAATTTCTCCGGCGCCCGCTGCGCGCCCGAGCACTATCCCGGCGAGGCGCTGAAGAATGCCGCCGTCCGGGCCTTGCGCCGGCAGCCGCAGGTGCTGGTCGAAGTACCCTCCTACCGCGGCGACGCCGCCTTCCGCACGGTCCTGGCGCGGCGGGCGATGGCCGCCGGCATGGTGCTCGGCGCCGACGACATCCTCGTCACCCAGGGCTGCATCGAGGCGCTCAACCTGGCGCTGCGGGCGGTGACGCGGCCGGGCGACATCGTCGCCGTCGAGTCGCCGACCTTCTACGGCCTGCTGCAGGTGCTGGAGACGCTCGGCCTGCGCGCGCTGGAAATCCCGACCAGCCCGCAGACCGGCATTTCGCTCGAAGCCTGCGAGCTGGCGTTGCGCGGCAACGAGGTGATCAAGGCGCTGGTGGTCGTGCCGCACCTGCAGAACCCGCTCGGCAGCATCATGCCGGACGCCCACCAGCAGCGCCTGGTCGAGCTGTGCGCGGTGCACGGCGTGCCGCTGATCGAGGACGACACCTACAGCGCGCTGGTCGACGACGAGATGCCGCGGCGGGCGCTGAAAAGCTGGGACACCACCGGCAACGTGATGCACTGCTCGACGCTGCACAAGATCCTGGCGCCCGGCCTGCGCCTGGGCTGGATCAGCGCCGGCCGCTGGCAGGCGCGGGTGGAAATGCTGAAATACGCGCAGAACCGCCACAACGAGGCGCTGCCGCAGATGGCGGCGGCAGATTTCCTGGCCAGCAGCGCCTTCGACCGTCACCTGCGGCGGCTGCGCGACACGCTGCGCGGGCAGCGTGAGCGCACCGCGGCGACCCTCGCCGCCTGCTTCCCGGCCGGCACCGCGCTGAACCAGCCGCACGGCGGCCTGTCGCTATGGGTCGAACTGCCCGGCCGGCTGTCGTCGCGGGCGCTGTTCGAAGCGGCGCTGGCCGAGGGCATCCTGATCGCGCCCGGGCTGATGTTCTCCAACTCCAGCCGCTGCGACCACTTCATCCGCATCGGCTGCGGCCTGCCTTACACGCCGGTCGTCGACTCCGCGCTGCGCCGTCTGGGCGAGCTGACAGCCGGGCTGCTGGCGGCTCAGGCCGCCTGATCGACCGCCGCCCGGCCGGCACCGAGGCGATTGACGCCGCTGAGCAGGGCTTTCAGCGAGGCGGTGACGATGTTGCCGTCGATGCCGACGCCGTAGCATTCGCTGCGCCCGCCGGCCGCCAGTTCCATGAAGGCGCAGGCGCGGGCATTGCCGTCCTCGCCCATCGGCGTCATCGAGCGCTCCTCGTAGCTGCGCACCTGGATCTCGATGCCGGCGCTGTGCAAGGCATGCACTGCCGCGTTGATCGGGCCGTTGCCTTCGCCGGTCAGGATGTGCGGCGTGCCGTCGATGTCGACCGACAGGCGGATGCCCTGGGCGCTGCCGTGCTCGTAGAGATGGTGCTCGCGGTAGCGGACCGGCTGCACGGTGTCGAGATAGGTCCGGGCGAACAACTGCCAGATGTCGCCGGCGCTGACTTCGCCGCCGTGCGTGTCGGTGTGCTTCTGGACGACGCCGGAGAACTCGACCTGCAGGCGGCGCGGCATGACCACGCCGTGCTCGGTTTCCATCAGGTAGGCGATGCCGCCCTTGCCCGACTGGCTGTTCACGCGGATCACCGAGTCGTAGCTGCGGCCGACGTCGGCCGGGTCGATCGGGAGATAGGGCACTGACCAAGGCTCATCCGCCTTTTGAGCGGCAAACCCCTTCTTGATGGCGTCCTGGTGGGAGCCGGAGAAGGCCGTAAACACGAGATCCCCGACGTACGGGTGGCGCGGATGGATCGGGAGCTGGGT
>DASUZG010000443.1:0-8852 GCA_036376995.1 Azonexus sp.
CGGCACCTGCATCAGCGTGTAGACGTAGAAGTAGGTCGCAGCCAGCGCGCCGAGCGAGGTCGCGCTGGTCGAGAAGGCGGCCGCCAGGTCCTGCGCGATGCCGGCCGGCGCGAAGCGCTGGAAGAACGACAGGACGTAGGCCAGGGCAACGATGCCGAGCGCCAGCCAGCGCCGCTGCAACTGCTCGGGCGTCAGCGACTTCATCGCCGGCCGCCGCCGGCGTTGCGGGAATGACGGCGGCTGGCCGGGCGCAGGGCAGGCAGGCGCATTACTTGTGCGTCAGGACCCACTTGGCCAGCGTCGCGGCCTCGGCGTCGGTGACGTTGTTGGCCGGCATCGGCACCTGGCCCCACTCGTCCTTGCTGCCGTTCTTGATCTTGGCGGCCAGGGCGGCTTCGGCGCCCTTGTCGGCGGCGCGCTTGGCGGCGATGTCCTTGTAGCTCGGGCCGACGATCTTCTTGTCGGGAGCGTGGCAGGTCAGGCAGTTCTTGGCCTTGGCCAGGTCGGCATTGGCCAGCGCGGCGCCGGAAAAGAGGAACGAGGCACCCAGCAGGGCGAGGGAAAGTTTCATCGGAGTCTCCTTGTTGTTGGATGGCCGTGCCCCCCGGCAGCGGCCACGGGGCGAAGTCTAACCCGAGAAATGGCCGGCCGGGCCAGCGATACGGCGCGCCGGCACGCCAGATCGGCCGCCACGACGGCCCGGGAAGCGCTACCATGAACAAAACGGCAAACGCATGGACGGAGGGATGCATGCGGACCTGGCTGGGCAAGACTTATCTGACGGGGGATTTCTGGGGCGGCGTGGCGGCCATGCTGGTCGCCCTGCCCGCCGCGATCGCCTTCGGGGTCAGCATCTACGCCGCCATCGCGCCCGGCTACGCGGCCCTCGGCGCCCTAGCCGGCATCGCCGGGGCCACCGTGATCGGCCTGATCGCGCCGCTGCTGGGCGGCACCGACCGCCTGATCAGCGCCCCCTGCGCGCCGGCCGCCGCGGTGCTGTCGGCCTTCGCCATCGGCCTGGCCGCCGACGGCGTGCCGGCCGGCAACATCGTGCTGCTGCTCCTGATGCTCGGCCTGCTCGGCGGCCTGTTCCAGATCCTGTTCGGCGTCATCGGCATCGGCCGCCTGATCCGCTACATCCCCTACCCGGTGGTCAGCGGCTACCTGACCGGCGTCGGCCTGATCATCGTCGGCAGCCAGATCGACAAGCTGCTCGGCACGCCGGCCGGCACGCCCTGGCACGCAGCGCTGATCTCGCCGTGGCTGTGGGACTGGCAGGCGGTCGCCGTCGGCGCCACGACGATCGTCACGATGCTGGCCGCGCCGCGCCTGACGCGCCGGGTGCCCGGCACCATCCTCGGCATCGCCGCCGGCACCGCCGCCTATTTCCTGCTGGCGCTGCAGGACGAATCGCTGCTGCGCACCGTCGGCAATCCGCTGGTGATCGGCCAGCTGGGCGCCAACGGCGACGGCTATTTCGCCACCATCACGGCGCGCTGGCACGAGATCGGCGAGTTGCGCCTGGCCCAGGTCGGCGGCCTCCTGGGCAGCGCGCTGACGCTGGCCGTGCTGCTCTCGATCGACACCCTGAAGACCTGCGTCGTGCTCGACCAGATGACCCGCTCGCAGCACAACTCCAACCGCGAACTGGTCGCCCAGGGCATCGCCAACGTCGCCGCCTCGTCGGTCGGCGGCATTCCCGGCGCCGGCACCATGGGCGCGACCCTGGTCAATCTATCGAGCGGCGCGACGACGCGCGTCTCGGGCTTCGTCGAAGGCGTCGCGGCGCTGCTCTTCGCGCTGCTGCTGGGCAATTTCGTCGCCTGGATTCCGGTTGCCACGTTGGCCGGCATCCTGATCGCCGTCGGCGTGCGCATGATCGACCGCGAGCCGCTGCGCTTCATCCAGTCGCCGGCCACCGTGTTTGACTTCGCGGTGGTCGTTGCCGTCATCGTCGTCGCGCTGACCATCGGCCTGATCGCCGCCTCCGCCGTCGGCGTGGCGATGGCCATCCTGTTGTTCCTGCGCGAGCAGATCGGCGGCACCGTGGTGCGCCACAAGCTGTACGTCAACCAGATGTCGTCGAACTGGCACCGACCCGAGGCGGAAACCCGCATCCTCGAGGAAAAGGGCGACCAGGCGGTGATCTTCGAACTGCAGGGCAGCCTCTTCTTCGGCACCACGCAGCAGCTGTACGCCCTGCTTGATCCGGAGATCAAGACCCGCCAGTTCATCATCCTCGATTTGAAGCGGGTGCAGTCGGTGGACGTCACCGCCGCCCACATGCTGCGCCAGGTGCGCGACGCGCTGGCCGAGCGCGCGGCCATGCTGCTGCTGTCGAATGTCCGCGAGAACCTGCCGAACGGGCGCAACCTGCGCGAATTCCTGGAGCAGACCGGGGTCACCGAGGACAGCGAGACGGTGCGCCTGTTCGGCGAGCTGGACAGCGCCATCGAATGGGTCGAGGACCGCCTGCTGGGCGAGTCGGAGCACGCCTCGCCGGTGCAGGAAACGCCGCTGGAACTGGCCGAGATGGAGCTCTTCCGGCTGCGCAAGGACGAGACCCTGGCCGATCTCGAGGCGCGCCTCGAAAAGGTCACCTATCCGGCCGGCGCCACCGTCTATTCGCGCGGCCAGCCGGGCGACGCCATCTATCTGATCCGTCGCGGCTCGGTCAAGATCTTCGCCCCGCTCGGCGCCGGCCGCCTGCGCCACATCGCCACCTTCGGCCGCGGCGACTTCTTCGGCGGCCTGGCCTTCCTCGATGGTCGGCCGCGCGGCAACGATGCGATCACCGCCAGCGAGACCGAGTTCTTCGTGCTTTCGCTCGAGCAGTTCAACATCCTCGCCGAGGAGCACAAACGCCTGACGGTCACGCTGCTGACCGCGATCTCGCGCTCGCTGGCGCGCCGCCTGCGCCACGCCGACACCGAGATCGCCATGCTGCACGAATACTAGCGCGGCAGCCGACAAGCGCCGCGCAAACTCAAAATGCATGAAGCTGGGCCGCCCCGGCGATGGCCGCGATCGCCCGCCCGGAGCGGCGGTGCGATCAGCGCCGTCCGCGCTTACTTGGCGGGGACCGGCGGCGTGGCCGGCACGCCGCCCTTGCCGTTGAGCAGGCCTGCGGCACGGGCATCGAGCGCCGCCCGTTCGGTGGTGGACAGGCCGATCGTCTCGGCCGGGCACAGTTGCGCCGGATCGACGCTGGCCAGATCGGCGGCGCGCAACTCCTCGGTGTCCAGCTTGCGCAGGCCGAGCGCCTGCAGCAGCTGGCCCATCCCGGCGTTGGTGCGGAGCACCGCCAGGCTGAGGTCGGCGTCGGCATTGACGGCGTTGCGGCGGGCGCTGAGCAGTTCGTTCTCGGTATCGAGCAGGTCGAGCAGCGTGCGCTGGCCGATGTTGAACTGGTCGCGGTAGGCCGCCAGGGTACGCTCGAGCAGGCTGACCTGGGTGGTCAGATAGGTCTTTTGCACGCGCAGGCGTTGCACGTCGTTGTAGGCGATCAGCAGCGTCTGGCGCGTGTCGCGGCAGGCCTTCTCGCGCTGGTCGAGCGCCTGGTTGCGGCGTTCCGTGTACTGGCGTTCGCGGGCCCGGTCGGAGCCGCCGCGGAACAGGTTCCAGCTGACCACGACTTCGGCGACGTTGTGCTCGCGCCAGCCTTCTTCGCCCAGGTAGCGCTTGGTGTCGTCGGTACGCGCCCGCAGATCGACCCGGGGCGAATAGGCGGCACGGCGGACGTCGATGTCGTACTGTGCCGCCTCGGTATTTTCGATCGCCGCCAGCAGCGTCGGGTTGCTGCGGTACAGGGCTTCCATGGCGGCGCTGCTGGTGGCCGGCAGCGTGCCGCCGAGATCGGCCGGGGCGACGGTCGCGGCCGGCGGCAGGATGCCGACCAGGCGCTGGTAGCGGGCCGAGACATCGTGCAGGTTGGCGATTTCGGTGTTCAGGTTGATTTCGGCCAGGGCCAGGCGGCTGCCCGCCTGCTCCAGGTCGACGCGCCGGCCGACGCCGGACTGGACTCGCTGCTGCACCTGCGAATTGGTCGCCTTGTGCTGCACGTAGTTGTCTTCGGCCAGGCGCACCAGGTCGCGATAGCGCAGCACGTCGAGGTAGGCGCGGGCGGCTTCGAGGGCGGTGCCTTCCGAGGCTTCCAGCAGTTCGTAGTAGCGGACCAGGCGCATCTTGCCGAGACGGCGCACTTCGTTGCGCGTGGCAAAGCCGTCGAACAGCATCTGGCTCAGGCTGAGCTGGGTGCCGTAGCGGATGTAATCGTTGCTCGGCCCGCCGCCTTCCTTCAGGTCCTCCTTGCCGCGCCCGGCGGTGAGGTCGAGCTGCGGCAGGAAAGCGCCGCGGGCGACGCCGATTTCCTCGTCAGCGGCCTTGTAGGCGTGCCAGCGCGCGGTCACTTCCGGACTCTGCAGCACGGCGCGCTGGGCCGCCTCTTTCAAGGTAACCTCGGCTGCAGCAGCCTGAGCGGTCAGGATGGCGGCGAGCACGGGGGTCAGCGCAAGGACTTTGATCGATTTCATGAACTTTCTTTCTCGGTGGATCGCCGTAGTCTAGCGAGGTCTGGCAAACACAAATGTGTAATATTGCGCAATTATGGCTCATTCTTCCCAAACTTGACGTTTTCGCCTTGCCGAGAATCCTTGCGCCGTTTCGCCTGATGCTCGTCGGCACGCTGCTTGCGGCGTGCCTGTCGTTCATGCTGCCGGCGGCGTTCGGAATCGACTTCAGCCGGCTGCAGCAATCGCTGGCCAGCCGCTTCGGCACGGCGCCGCAGGCCCTGTTTGCCGACTGGCAGGGCCTGCTGACCGAGGGGCGCTCGCTCGGCGAGCGGGAAAAGCTGCGCCGGGTCAACGATTTCTTCAATCAGCGCATCGCCTTCGACGACGACATCAGCATCTGGCGCCAGGCTGACTACTGGGCGACGCCGCTGGAGACGATCGGCAGCGGCCGCGCCGATTGCGAGGATTTTTCCATCGCCAAGTACTATTCGCTGCTCGAAATGGGCGTGCCGGTCGGCAAGCTGCGCCTGGTCTACGTCCGCGCCCGGCAGAACGGGCCGGCCGGTCCGATCCTGCAGGCGCACATGGTGCTCGCCTATTACCCGACGCCGAACGCCGAGCCGCTGGTGCTCGACAACCTGCGGCCGGAGATCGTCCCGGCCTCGCGGCGGACGGATCTGTCCCCGATTTTCAGTTTCAACAGTGCGGGCCTCTGGCAGGGCACCGGCAACCAGTCCAGCAAGAGCAATCTCTCGCGCTGGCAGGATCTGCTGTCGCGTGCGCACGCCGAAGGCTTCGAATGAGGTAATCGTCATGTCCCTGTTCCGCCAGATCTGGCTCGCCGTCATCGCCAGCGCCCTGATCGCCTTTGCCGGCAGTTTCGTCGCCAGCATGCTGACCGCGCGGCACTACCTGAGCCAGCAACTTACGATCAAGAACAACGACAATGCCGCTTCGCTGGCGCTGTCGATGTCGCAGCTGGAGAAGGACCCGGTGACCGTCGAACTGCAGGTGGCGGCGGTGTTTGACAGCGGCCAGTACCAGGCGGTGCGGGTGATCGACCCGGACGACCGGGTGACCATCGAGAAGACCAGCCCGCCGCTGGCCGGCGACGTGCCGGAGTGGTTCGTGCGGCTGTTCCCGATCGTCGCCGAACCGGGCCGGGCGCAGGTGTCGAGCGGCTGGAGCCAGTTCGGCACGGTGGAACTCGAAAGCCACAGCCATTTCGCCTACCAGGCCCTGTGGGACGGCGGCCTGCGCCTGCTGCTGTGGTTCGTCGCCGGCGCCGCGGTCATGGGCCTGCTCGGCATGCATTTCCTGCAACGCATCAAGCGCCCGCTCGATGCCGTCGTCGGCCAGGCCGAGGCGATCAGCGAGCAGCGCTTCATCCGCATCGCCGAGCCGGCGCCGCACGAACTGAAAAGCGTGGCCAGCGCGATGAACGCCATGGTCGACCGCCTCAAGGCGATGTTCGCCAAGGAGGCGGCACGCCTGGAAGCGCTGCGCCGCGAGGCGACGCTCGATGCGCTGACCGGCCTGGCCAACCGGCCGTACTTTCTCAACCAGCTCGATGCCGCCCTGAGCGACGACGACGCGATGCCGACCGGCAGCCTGCTGCTGCTGCGCATTGCCGACCTGGCCGGTATCAACCGCCGCCTCGGCCGGGAACTGACCGACGAATTGCTGCGCCGCCTCGGCGCCGCCCTGCACGAGCACACTGTCGACCGGCCGGGCGCCGCCGCAGCCCGCCTGAACGGCGCCGATTTCGCGCTGCTGCTGCCCGGCGTCCAGGATCCGTCGGCGGTCGCCGAACGGCTGCTGGCGACTTTGAACGACCTGGTCTCGGCCGGCCTGATCGACAGCGAGCGCATCGGCCACATCGCCAGCACGCCCTATCTGCACGGCCAGAACATCGGCCCGCTGCTGGCCCGTCTCGACGGGGCGCTGGCCACCGCCGAAGGCCAGGGCGCGCTGGCCTGGTGTCGCGCCGAAAGCGGCGAACCGGCACACGCGACGACCAGCGCCGACTGGCGCAAGCTGCTCGACGGCGCAATCCACACCCAGCGCCTGCGCCTGATCGAGTTCCCGGTCGCCAACAGCCGCGGCCAGCTGCTACATCTCGAATGCCCGCTGCGCCTGCAGGCCGCCGAGGGCGGCGAATGGCTGGCTGCCGGCAGCTTCATGCCGATGGCCTCGCGTCTGGCGATGACCACCGAACTCGACCTCGCCGCCGCCCGCCTCGCCCTCGAGCGCATCGCCGCCGGCGCCGCGGCAGTGGCCGTCAATCTCTCCGGCGAATCGATACTCGACGCCCATTTCCGCCACCGCCTGCTGGCCCTGATCGGCGCCCGCAAGGATCTGGCGCCGCGGCTGTGGCTGGAGGTCTCCGAAGTCGGCGCCTTCCGCCATTTCACCGAGTTCCAGGCCTTCTGCAACGTGCTGCGGCCGCTTGGCTGCCGTCTCGGAATCGAGCATTTCGGCCGCCAGTTCAGCGAAATCGGCCGCCTGCACGACATCGGCCTGAACTACCTGAAGGTCGACGGCAGCTTCATCCGCGCCATCGACAGCCAGCCCGGCAACCAGGCTTTCCTCAAAGGTTTGTGCAGCATCGCTCATAATATCGGCCTGACGGTGATCGCCGAGGGCGTGCAGACGGCCGCCGAACTGGCCGCGCTGCCGGAACTCGGCTTCGACGGGGCGACCGGACCGGCGGTACCACGGGAAACGATATGAGCACGGAAATCGAACTGAAGCTGCAACTGGACGCCAAGAATGCCCGCAAGCTGGCCGAACACCCGCTGCTCGCCGGCCTCGCGTCGCAGCGCCAGCGCCTGCTCAACACCTATTACGACACGCCGGAACTGGCGCTGCACGGCCGCCGCGTCGCCCTGCGCTTTCGCAAGAAAGGCTGGGCCTGGCTGCTCACCGTCAAATCGGCCGAGCCGGCCAGCGGCGGCCTGGCCGTGCGCAGCGAATGGGAGGCGCCGGCGACGCCCGGACAGTTCGATTTCGGCCATGTCGACACACCCGAACTCAAGGAATTTCTCGAACGGGCAACGGAACGCCTTGAGCCCGTCTTCACCACCGATTTCCGGCGCCAGATCTGGCAGGTGCCGTTCGGTGAATCGCTGATCGAACTGGCACTGGACCGCGGCAGCATTGCCAGCGGCGAACGCCGCGAACGTATCTGCGAAATCGAACTGGAACTGCTGCACGGCCGCCTGGAAGACATCTTCGGCCTGACCCGCAGCCTGCAGAAGCACCTGCACCTGCATCCAGCCGTCGCCAGCAAGGCCGAACGCGGCTACCGCCTGTTCCTCGACGAAGCACCGCGCCCGTTCAAGGCCAAACCGTCGCCGCTCGATGCCGGCATGACGCCGGTCGAAGCCTTCCGCAGCATCGCGCTGGGCTGCCTCGAACATTTCCAGCGCAACGAAGCGGGGCTGCTCGCCGGCTGTGAGGCCGAATTCATTCACCAAGCCCGCGTCGCGCTGCGCCGGCTGCGCTCGGCGATCAAGCTGTTCGCTCCGGTGCTGCCGCCGGAATTCGTCAAGGCCTACGGCCAGACCTGGCAGACGCTGGCCGGCGCCTTGGGCGATGCCCGCAACTGGGATGTCTTCCTCGAGGAGACGCTGCCGCCGATCCACGCCCTTTTCCCGGACGACCGCGACCTCAAGCACCTGCGCAACGCAGCCCGCCAGCGGGCCCGCCGTGCCCGCCGCTCGATCGTCCGCCTGCTGGCGGTGCGCGAATACCCGCGCCTGATCGTCGAATTCACCGCCGCCGTCTATGCCCTTGGCGACACCCTGCCGCTGCCGCTGAAGCAATTCGCCGGCGAGCGCCTCACCGTCCACGCCAAGCGCGCCCGCAAGCTGGCCGAGCGCCACGCCACGCTGACGCCGGCCGACCGCCACCGCATGCGCATCGCCTTCAAGAAACTGCGCTATACCACCGAGTTCTTCGCCCCACTGCTGCCGGCCGACCACCTCGCCCTCTATCTCGTCGCACTCGGCCGGCTGCAGGACGAACTCGGCCTGATCAACGACCACGTCACCGCCGAACAACTGATCAAGGATGTCCTCGCCAGACGCCCGCCCGGCCCGATCCACGGCTGGATGGCCGGCCGCCAGGCGCTGCTGGTCGAGCAACTGCCGGAGGCGTTGGCGGCGTGGCTGGCGCAGCGGCGGCCGAGCTGCTAAGGAATAGGCCAGACCTGATGCCAGCGGCGGGTGGCGATGGCTTCTGGCGTCTGGCCACACGCAACGTCAGGAATACCGACCGCGAGCGACACCGCCCGGCCCCGCCCTTGACCGGGGCATTCGTGCCACCGATACTCGGGGC
>DASUZG010000444.1:0-4352 GCA_036376995.1 Azonexus sp.
ACGCTGGCCCTGTCGCAGGTGCCGGTACTCCACGCGGTCGGCATCACGGTCGGTCCGGGCGCCGTGCTGGCGCTGCTGCTGGCGGCCATCTTCGTGCCCCGGGCAAGGCCGCGATGAATCCGCCGCGTACCCTTCGCCATACCGTGGCGGGCGCCTGCGAATTGCTGGTGCTGTTGCCCGGCGCCTACATGACGCCGGAGGATTTCGTCGCCGCCGGCTTTTTCGCGGCCGTCGAACGGCGCCGCTTGCCGCTCGATGTGATCGCCGTCGACTTCGATCTGGCCGCCATTTCCGGCGGCGAGGCGCTGCCGGCGCTGCAGCGGCACATCCTGGAACCGGCGCGCGGGCAGGGCTACCGCCGCGTCAGGCTGGGCGGCATTTCGCTGGGCGGCCTGCTCAGCCTGTGCCACGTCGCCGACAACCCCGGCTGCGTCGACGGCCTGTGCCTGCTCGCGCCCTATCCGGGCAGCCGCCTGACGCTGAACGCCATCGACCGGGCCGGCGGGCTGGCGGCGTGGACGCCGCAGGCCGGGCAGCTGGACGATCCGGAATTCCGCATGTGGCAGTGGCTGCGCCAGCCGCCGGCCGCTTTCCCGGTGTTCGTCGGCTACGGCCGCGAGGACCGCTTCGCCGCCGGCATGGCGCGCATCGCCGAACGCTTTCCTGCCGCCGACCGGCTCATGCTGCCCGGCGGCCACGAGTGGCCGGTGTGGCAGGTTTTGTGGGAACATTTTCTCGACCGCGGCGACCTGTGCCGTTGACTTGCCCGATGCCGCGCACCTGGACCCCCAGCCCCTTCGTCAAGCTCTCCCTGGGCACGCACGCCGCGGCCGCCGCCGGCCTGCTCGCCGTGCCCGGCGCCTGGCCGTGGGCGCTCGGCGTCCTCGCCGCCAACCACGTCGTGCTGACCACTGCCGGCCTGCTGCCGCGAACCACGCTGCTTGGCCCCAACGTGAACCGCCTGCCTGCCGCCGCCGCCGCCCGCGGCGAGATCGCGCTGACCATCGACGACGGTCCCGATCCCGAAGTCACGCCGCGCGTGCTCGACCTGCTCGAGGCCGCCGGCGCCACCGCCAGCTTCTTCTGCATCGGCCACGTCGCCCGCCGCCATCCGGCGCTGTGCCGCGCCATCGTCGCCCGCGGCCACCGCGTCGAGAACCACGGTGACGCGCACGCCATGGCCTTCGCCGCCTTCGGCATGAAGCGCATGGCCGCCGACATCGCCGCCGCCCAGGCCACGCTGGCCGACATCACCGGCCAGGCACCGCGCTTCTTCCGCCCGACCGCCGGCCTGCGCAACCCGCTGCTCGACCCGGTGCTGGCCCGCCTCGGCCTGCAGCTGGCGTCGTGGACCCGGCGCCCGTTCGACACCCGCGAAGGCCGGCCGGCGATCGTCTATCAGCGCCTGACCCGCAACCTCGCCGGCGGCGACATCCTGCTGCTGCACGACGGCCACGCCGCCCGCACGCCGGCCGGCGAACCGGTCATCCTGGCCGTGCTGCCGCGCCTCCTGCAGACGCTGGCCGAACACCGCCTCACTCCCGTCACTCTCGCTTCCGCCCTGCCATGACCGCCCCCCGCTTCCTGCCCGCCCTGCTCGACGAAGCCAGCCGCCCGTTCCGTGGCGGCGGCCACTTCGCCTACCACTACGCCCGCGGCAAGCTGTCCTCCGACTGCATCTTCCGCGAGCTGCTGCGCCGCGGCCTGTTCGCCGGCGCCCGCCGCTTCCTCGACCTCGGCTGCGGCCAGGGCAGCCTGTTCGCCTGGCTGCTGGCGGCCGAGAAGCTGCACGCCGCCGGCCACTGGCCGAGCGACTGGCCGGCGCCGCCGCAACCGGGCGAGCTGCGCGGCTTCGAGCTGATGCAGAAGGACGTCGACCGCGCCGCCCGTGCCTTCGGCGCCGACCATCCGCGGGTCGCCATCCGCCAGGGCGACATGTGCAAGGTCGACTTCGGCCAGGCCGACGTCGTCAGCATCCTCGACGCCCTGCATTACATCGACCACCTGCGCCAGAAGGACGTGCTGAAGCGCATCCGCGCCGCGCTGCCGCCCGGCGGCCTGTTCCTGACCCGCGTCGGCGACGCCGGCGCCGGCCTGCCGTACCACATCTGCAACTGGGTCGACCATGCCGTCACCTTCGTCCGCGGCCACCGCCTGCCGCAGCTGTACGGCCGGCGCCTGGCGGAGTGGGTGGATATCCTGCGCAACCTCGGCTTCGTGGTCGAGACCGTGCCGATGAGCGAAGGCAAGCCCTTCGCCAACATCATGCTGGTCTGCCGGGTGCCGCACGCGGGCCGCTGAGCGATGCGCCGCTGGCTGCCCTGCCTGCTGCTGGCGACGCTGGCCGGCTGCTCCTTCCTCGAGAGCGAACCGGAAGGCCCGGCGCTGCCGCCGGACATGGCGCGCGGCGCCAACGGCAAGATCGCCAGCGCCTGGCCGCTCGGCCTCGGCCAGGACGAAATCCGCCAGCGCATCGTCCGCCTGATCCCGGCCCATGCCAAGGACCGCGCCGGCTGGGCCGGCGACTTGCAGACGGCGTTCGCGACGCTGGAAGTGCCGCACGCCACCCAGACCTACTGCGCGGCGATCGCCGTCATCGAGCAGGAATCGAGCTTCCAGGCCGACCCGACGGTGCCCGGCCTGCCGCGCATCGTGCGCCGCGAACTGGAAGAGCGCGCCGAGCGCTACCGCATTCCCGGCCTGCTGCTCGACACCGCGCTGCAGAAAGCCTCGCCGGACGGGCGCAGCTACGCGCAGCGCATCGCCGCGCTGCGCACCGAGCGCGAACTCAACGCGCTGTTCGGCGACATGACCGGCGAACTGCCCTTCGGCCGCCAGCTGCTCGCCGACTACAACCCGGTCCGCACCGGCGGCCCGATGCAGGTCAGCATCGCCTTCGCCGAGCAGCATGCGAAGGAGCGCGACTATCCCTACCCGGTGCCGGGCAAGCTGCGCGACGAGGTGTTCACCCGGCGCGGCGGCGTCTATTTCGGGGCCGCCATCCTGCTCGACTACGCCGTGCCCTACGACCAGATCGCTTATCGCTTCGCCGATTTCAACGCCGGCCGCTACAGCAGCCGCAACGCCGCCTTCCAGGCTGCGCTGGCCCGCGTCAGCGGCAAGCCGCTCAGCCTCGACGGGGACCTGCTGCGCTACGTCGACGGCCAGCCGGCGCCGGTGGCCAGCAGCGTCGAGGAGGCGCTGCTGGGCATCGCCGGCCGGCTGGACATGAGCCGGCCGCAGATCCGCCGCGACCTGCTGCTGGAAAAGACCGCCGCCTTCGGCAGCAGCCCGCTGTTCCAGCGCCTCTTCGCACTGGCCGATGGCGTCGCCGGCAAGCCGATGGCGCGCCAGACGATGCCGCGGATCGACCTGAAAAGCCCGAAGATCAGCCGCAAGCTGACCACCGAATGGTTCGCCCGGCGCGTCGACGGCCGCTACCGCAGCTGCCTCGCCCGCGGCCGCGGCTGAAGCCGGCCGGCGCCCCTCTGTTAAAATTCGCCGGACATCGTTCCGGGCCTGATCGTGACTCCGCTGCTGCTTTCCCATTTCACCGCCACCACCTGTCTCGGCCGCGGCCTGGCCGCCACCCGCGAGGCCTTGCGCAGCGGCCGCAGCGGCCTGGCGCCGTGCAGCTTCGAGACGGTTAGCCTCGACACCTGGCTGGGCGAAGTGGCCGGCGTCGACGACGAACGCCTGCCGGCCGCGCTGGCCCGCTACGACTGCCGCAACAACCGCCTGACCCAGCTCGGCCTGGAGACCGACGGCTTCGCCGAGCGCGTGCGCCTGGCCATCGAGCGTTACGGCCGCGACCGCGTCGGCGTCTTCCTCGGCACCAGCACCGCCGGCATCCTGCAGACCGAGCTCGCCTACCGCCGCCGCGATCCGGCCAGCGGCGCGCTGCCGGCCGACTTCAATTACCGCACCACGCACAATTCCTTTTCGCTGGCCGAATTCACCCGCGACTACTTCGGCCTCGAAGGCATGGCCATGGCCATCTCGACGGCCTGCTCGTCGAGCGCCAAGGTCTTCGCCGCCGCCGCCCGGCAACTCGCCCTCGGCACCATCGACGCGGCCATCGTCGGCGGCGTCGATTCGCTGTGCCTGACCACGCTATACGGCTTCTCCTCGCTCGAACTGACCTCGGCCCAGCCGTGCCGGCCCTACGACGCGGCGCGCAACGGCATCTCGATCGGCGAGGGCGCCGCCTTCGCGCTACTCGAACGCCCGGCCGGCATCCTGCCCGGCACCGTGCTGCTACTCGGCACCGGCGAGTCGAGCGACGCCTACCACATGTCCTCGCCGCATCCGGAAGGCCTCGGCGCCCGCCTGGCGATGGCCGCCGCGCTGCG